>NZ_JAMJFW010000002.1:0-201887 GCF_023544405.1 Enterobacter cloacae complex sp. OE43NF | reverse complement strand
AACTGCCCGGGAAACCTCAGCGATGATGGTACGGTTGTCGGGTATTCAGGTGTGGTGCTCAAATGGACTGGCTCTCAGCTGCAGGGCAGATACATTTCAAATAACCAGCGCAGCTGGAGCCAGACGTTTCAGGGGCGGGGCCTAAGAATCCCCATCGCTCAGTTTGTTGGCATTTGAGACGGGAGGAACGCGCGGGTAATGAGTCGCGATCATATCTTGATTTACGCCCTTTGCTGAATTGAAGCGATAAACCACATCCAGCTTATCCGTTTTTTTATAACAAATATTACTTAACCGTTTATTAATATGTCGGCTGAATATTCCGTTGCTGCTGTCTGAAATAACTTCCACCTCTCTGGTGGCACAGTCGATATTAACGTGAATATCGCCACCCAGCGATAAACGAGCGGCATCAACGGGATAGTCCATCTGGAATGCATTATCTGTGTGTTTGTTCGTACATCCAGCCGACAGCAAAAGCGCTGCAGCAAATAAAAGTTTCATTTCAACGTTCCTGTTTATGCGGGAACTTCCATTTTATTTGAGTTTAAAAAATAGTCAGATTGATATGAGCGATCAATTTTAAATGATTGATCGCTTTTAACGATCGTTATTATCGTGAGGTAGTTTATGCTTTATAACACCGGCACCATCGCAATTAACGGAAATACCGCAACCGGCACTGGCACGAACTGGACGGCACCAGCCAGCCAGGTTCGCGCTGGCCAGACAATTATCGTGATGTCTAACCCGGTGCAGCTGTTCCAGATTTCATCCGTGAACAGCGCCACGTCAATGACGGTTACGCCAGCTGCTTCCCCGGCGCTGAGCGGCCAGAAGTACGGCATTCTGATATCAGACAATATCTCTGTCGATGGCCTGGCGCAGGCGATGTCGCAGCTCATCAAAGAGTATGATGAGAATATCGGCGCCTGGGAGACGTTCGCCACCACATCCGCAAACCAGACTATCACCGTTACTATCAACGGATCTTCCGTAAATATTCCGGGCATAGGTGCACTTGCCAGAAAGGGTTCAAATAGCGATATCACGGAGCTGAAAGGGCTCACTACTGCGCTTTCTATTGCGCAGGGTGGCACCGGGGCAACAACGGCAGAAGGCAGTCGCACAAACCTCGGTTTAGGAAGTAGCGCGACGAGGAATGCTTACAGTTCCTCCGGGGATATGCTTTCTGTGGGTGATTTTGGGCTGGGTTCTACGCTTCCAAGAGCACCTTACTCGGACACTATAACAAACATGTTTTACACACCTGGTGATGCTGGGGTGTCGCAACCAACATCAGATGCAGGTTGGTGTCATTTGGTTCTGGCTGCTTCCAGTTATTATCGAGCCCAGCTATCGCTTAAATATTCCGAAGGAAAACCAAGGGCATTTATCCTCAATCGTACTGGCACCACTAGCGGGGGCTGGACTGAATTGTATACGACTGCAAATACTACCAAAGCCAGCGATGGCACATTGAAAGCTGCGTCCCCGGTTGCCCGTATCGTATCGAGCCATGAATCCTGCCAGCGTGCCGATATAGCAGAGGATGGGTTCTCCTGGTGCGGCTGTGGAACGGCGAACTCTGAGGCGGAGGGAATAACTCTTTCTCGCCTCGACGTAGGTGTTTACATGATCGCGGGTTCGGCAGGTCTGGCGTCAGAGGGATGGCAACTGCTGCCGCCAATGGACCCTGGCGGAATGGGAGAGCTGGGTGTAGTTGAGGCAGAGCAAACCGAGAACGGCGGGCTGACAATCCGCCTGTTTAAGCGCAGATACATACTGAGCGATGACGGAGAGATGATCAAAACGAAAGGAGAGCTGATGGATGTTCCGGCGAACAGCTGGATCGATGTTCGCCTGGATATGCCCGCAGAGTCACTGTTTAACCAGCGAATGAGCCAGGAGCCTGAGGTTTAGCGTTTCCCTCTAATGCGCTGACGCGGGTTGCCAGCGCTTTGATTGCCGCCAGCCCATCGAGCAACATTGGTGTCTGATCGAGATGCAGCAGACCGCCAATTTGCTTTACATATTCTGGGTCGATTTTCTCTATTTGCTGAGAGATAACCCCGCGCCGTGGGGTTTGAGTTTCATCATCTTTAAAGGTGAAGTGCTTGAATTCCATCCGGCAGATATTCAGCAATGCCTCTTCCAGATCGAGGTCATCACCGATGTTTTTCATAGTTCTGTCGGACACCGCCGAAGTTAAAATTTCTTTCCACGGTGCCCAGGCGTTGGTATTAAAACCTCTGTAAAAGAACCGCCCGGCATCTGTTTGCGTGGCATAAGGCAACATAAATTGAGTCGATGCACCGCTGCTGCCTGCAATTCGGACATAGTTTTGAATATACCCGTATCCGCTTGCCGCTGGTGTGTTTACAGCGGTAGTGAAATTGATTAGGTTAGGAAACACACCAGGGTTGCGCGCATCATTCAAATTGATGGTGTTTGAAGGTAAAGCCGAGTCAATTTGGAAGAACCTGTAGGCGTCCACCGGCCCCCCAAGTCCACCGACAACCTGAACGTTTCCTTCGCTCGTTCCGACGTCCTTCGTCGCACTACTTCCTAAACCGACGTTTTATAGATTGTTCTTGAGCGGCCTGGTCGATAACTTCACCTGATTTTTTTGCAGAAATAACTGGGTGAAAAATATGCAAATTGGCTATGTAAGGGTGTCAACAAATGACCAAAATACGGATCTTCAGCGGCAAGCACTCGAACGCGCAGGATGTGAACAGATTTTCGAAGAAAAAATGAGCGGAACAGTGGCGAACCGACCAGCACTCAAAAAGCTTCTTAGGGCATTGAATGAGGGGGATACGTTGGTGGTCTGGAAGCTGGATCGCCTTGGGCGCAGCATGCGTAATCTGGTGCTGCTGGTGGACGAGCTTCGGCAGCGCGGTATCCACTTTAAGAGCCTCACGGACAGTATCGATACATCAAGCCCTATGGGGCGCTTCATCTTTCATATCATGTCAGCCCTGGCGGAAATGGAGAGGGAGTTGATTGTGGAACGCACCCGGGCAGGTCTTGCTGCAGCTCGTGATCAAGGGCGAATCGGCGGCAGGCGTCCGAAGCTTACCCTGGAGCAATGGGCTCAGGCAGGGCGGTTGATAGCGAACGGCGTAGACAGGAAGCAGGTCGCAATAATTTATGACGTTGCAGTATGCACGCTATATAAAAAATTTCCTGTATCTAAGCTGATTTAAGTCTTTCTACGTGCCTCAGCCTTGTGACTTTCAACAATTATGATGAGAGAGTATTACAGCAGACCAAATCGGAGAATGCATATGAGAATATAACCACAACATGGCTTCTGATTATATGCCCCATTTACTGCTAGTTTTTGCTACTCTATGAGAGGCAATGCCTGTCATCTTAAGTGGATTTAAGTTAATGGAATGAATAATTATGAGTGAAAATGATACAATCCCAAAGCAGTCCAAAAGCCAGATTAACAAAGCGGTATTCTTTTCATCTGCTTTGTTAATTTTCCTTCTTGTCGCCTTTGCCGCTGTATTCCCGGATATCGCCGACAAAAATTTTAAACTTCTACAGCAGCAAATCTTCACGAATGCCAGCTGGTTCTACATCCTTGCCGTGGCCCTCATTTTACTGAGCGTCACCTTCCTGGGACTCTCACGCTACGGTGATATTAAGCTGGGCCCGGACCATGCGCAGCCTGATTTCAGCTATCACTCCTGGTTTGCGATGCTTTTCTCGGCAGGGATGGGGATCGGCCTGATGTTCTTTGGCGTTGCTGAACCGGTGATGCATTATCTTTCACCTCCCGTTGGCACCCCAGAGACAGTTGCGGCAGCGAAGGAAGCAATGCGCCTGACGTTCTTCCACTGGGGCCTGCATGCATGGGCAATCTATGCCATCGTGGCGTTGATCCTGGCCTTCTTCAGTTACCGTCACGGTCTGCCATTAACGCTGCGTTCCGCACTCTATCCCATTATTGGCGATCGCATATATGGGCCTATAGGCCATGCGGTAGATATTTTTGCCGTTATCGGCACGGTCTTTGGCGTTGCGACATCGCTGGGGTACGGTGTTTTGCAGGTGAACGCTGGTTTGAATCATCTTTTCGGGGTGCCCATCAATGAAACGGTGCAGGTCATTCTGATCGTTGTCATCACGGGGCTAGCGACGATTTCGGTGGTGTCCGGCCTGGACAAGGGAATACGCATCCTGTCCGAGCTCAACCTAGGCCTGGCGGTGCTGCTGCTGGCTCTGGTCCTGTGTCTGGGACCAACCGTGCTTCTGCTGAAGTCATTTGTGGAAAATACGGGCGGTTATCTTTCGGAGCTGGTGAGTAAAACCTTCAACCTTTACGCATATGAACCTAAGTCGAGCAACTGGCTGGGGGGCTGGACATTATTGTACTGGGGATGGTGGCTTTCATGGTCGCCGTTTGTGGGGATGTTCATCGCAAGGGTCTCTCGCGGTCGAACCATTCGCGAGTTTGTTACCGGTGTGCTGTTTGTTCCCGCCGGCTTTACGCTCATGTGGATGACGGTGTTTGGTAACAGCGCGATCTATCTCATTATGAACCAGGGGGCGACTGACCTCGCCAATACCGTTCAGCAGGATGTCGCGCTGGCCCTGTTTAATTTCCTGGAGCATTTCCCGTTCTCCTCCGTGCTGTCATTCATTGCAATGGCGATGGTCATCGTCTTCTTCGTAACGTCTGCTGACTCGGGGGCAATGGTTGTGGATACGCTGGCATCAGGTGGGGTGGCAAACACCCCTGTCTGGCAGCGTATCTTCTGGGCGTCGCTCATGGGCATTGTAGCAATTGCACTTCTGATTGCGGGTGGGCTAAGCGCGCTGCAAACGGTGACAATAGCGAGTGCATTACCCTTCTCAGTGATCTTACTGGTATCCATATACGGACTGTTAAAAGCCCTGAGACGGGATTTGACGAAGCGTGAAAGCCTGAGCATGGCAACTATTGCGCCGACGGCTGCACGTAACCCGATTCCCTGGCAGAGAAGGTTGCGTAATATCGCCTATCTGCCTAAGCGTTCTCTTGTGAAACGCTTTATGGACGACGTTATCCAGCCCGCCATGACGCTGGTTCAGGAAGAGCTCAACAAGCAGGGAACGATTAGCCACATTAATGACGCTGCCGACGATCGTATTCGCCTTGAAGTCGATCTGGGTGACGAACTGAACTATATTTATGAAGTGAGGCTTCGCGGGTATAACTCGCCAACCTTCGCCCTTGCTGCTATGGATAATGATGAGCAGCAGGCTGAGCAACATCGATATTATCGCGCAGAGGTTTATCTCAAAGAAGGCGGTCAAAATTATGATGTGATGGGCTGGAACCAGGAACAGTTGATTAATGACATACTGGACCAGTACGAAAAACATCTGCACTTCCTGCACTTGGTTCGTTAATACAATCAAATGCCGCCCTGGAGGGCGGCATTAATTTATCTTGGCCATAATACGAGGGAATGCAAATGATCTCACGCTGGCAATGGATTCTGAAGCAGGTATTTAAAAAGTTATGGTTCAGGGCTGCATTATTCGCAATTGTAGCGATAATGACGGCTCTTTTATCAATTCTGTTTAAATCAATGATCCCTGAGTCGGTATCGGTGAAGGTTGGCGCAGAAGCCGTGGATAACATACTAAATATATTGGCATCGAGTATGCTAGCAGTTACCACATTTTCGCTTAGTATCATGGTCACAGCGTACGGATCAGCTACCACTAATGTGACACCAAGAGCTACACGTCTAGTTGTTGAAGACGTAACCACACAAAATGTACTGGCCACATTCATCGGTTCCTTTCTCTTCAGTCTGGTAGGGATCATTGCTCTTAATATGGGAGCCTACGGAGAAAGGGGGAGAGTCATTTTATTCGTTGTCACACTGGTGGTCATTGGTTTAATTCTCATCACATTGCTTCGTTGGATACAGCATTTGACCTCTCTGGGAAGGGTTGGAGAGACGACTGCAAAGGTTGAGCAGGCGGCGATCGAAGCATTTGTTGAAAGAGCAAAAAGTCCGTATCTGGGCGGATATCCATGGCTTGAGAACGATGAACAGCCAAACGGAACGGTTGCAGTGTATCCGGAGATGATTGGATACGTTGAATATATTGATATGGTGAAACTCAGTAAGCTGTTGTCTGAGGATCCTCGACATGTTTATCTTGTGGCGCAACCGGGCAGTTTCATTCATCCGTCGATGCCAGTTATGTACCAGAGTCAGGGGCAAGGGCCATTAATCAGAACCGATTTGCTCGAGACGATCATTGTCTCGGATGTACGCTCCTTTTCTCAGGATCCCCGATTCTGTCTTAGCGTTATGGCTGAAATAGCTTGCAGAGCCCTTTCACCGGCAGTGAACGATCCTGGAACCGCAATTGATGTCATTGGCAGAGGTGTACGGATACTATCGGCTTATGCGCAGAATAAATCTGACGAAACTGATGTGACATATCCTTCAATACATGTTGCGCCACTTCAGAACAGCGATCTACTTGAAGACTTTTTCTTACCTATTGCCCGTGATGGTGCCGGAATGAGTGAGATCCAAAGGAGAGTGCTTAAAGGGCTTTCAATGTTAGGAAGTAGTTGGTCACACGAGTTTGAAGATGCTGCACATATTTTGGCAAGTGAAATTTTAGAGTATGTAAATCGTGCAGCTCACACCGATTCCGATAAGGCTCGAATTCAATTAGTCTATGAACGTTTATTTTCCGACTTACAATCAAAAACTATCAATGTTAAAACTGGCAAGAAGAACTAATGGGTTTGGGATGCGTTTCAAAATTGAGGATTGCTAAAAAGAGGTTATCAAAACCCAAACTTCATCGAAATTAATCAATGGGTTAGGTAAAGGTTTAAAATGCTTGACTAGAACTCCAGTTATGATAAATTTCTCTAAAAATCAATTAATTACTTTCGCCTTGTTGAAATACTGCTGCGTCATATGGAATGGTTCGAAGCCGCAGACCTGATCGTCAAAGGTATGGAAGGCGCGATCAACGCGAAAACCGTAACTTACGACTTCGAACGTCTGATGGAAGGCGCTAAACTGCTGAAATGTTCAGAGTTTGGCGACGCGATTATCGCGAATATGTAATCCAGATTCTGGGTTAAACAAGAACGGGAGCTTGCTGGCTCCCGTTTTTATTTTGTGTGAAACCGGTATCACGACTACCACGGAAATTTCATAAAAAAATTCATACTCAGAACATTCCCGGGAAATAAGCGAAAGCGAGACTATAGCTTCTGACAGAAATGGCTATGTGAGCGCATCAACGTTATTCGCTCTCGAAAGCGAACGGTGTGGAAATGTTATCCGGCATGACGTTAGCAGTCATAAATACTTTGGGAATGGACGCAACTGTTCGTATTATGTCCCTGAAAGATTTAATCAGGAGAAATTGATATGGAAGAGGTTATTTATGTTATCGATGATGATGATGCATATCGGTCGTTTGTTGTTCAGTTCTTAACAGCCGCGGGCTATCAGACGTTTGACTTCAGTAATGCCGAAGAATTTTTATCCTCTCCCATCGTTGATCATCCTTCATGCTTAATCCTTGAATTAAACCTTCCGCGTATGAATGGCTTTGACGTGATGGATGCACTCAAAGCGCGTGGATGCGCTATACCGGTACTCATTCTGACGAAGAGCGGCTCCATCCCTTCCTGCGTACGGGCAATGAAAGCAGGCGCCCGGGATTTTTTGACCAAACCGGTCGAACCTGAACAACTTTTGCGCGTGGTGAATGAGGTAATGATCGACGCGACAAACCATTTTCTGGAACAGCAACGGTTATTTGAACTGTGTAAAAATTACCAGGCGTTGACGCGACGTGAGAAACAGATTTTTGAGCTGGCAATTAATGGCTTGCAAAATAAACAAATCGCATCGGAACTGGGCATAACAGAAATTACGGTGAAGGTACATCGACGCAGGGTGATGGATAAAATGCAGGTTCGTACGTTAGCGGATCTGGTGCATGCTGCCGGCACGTTGCAAATCGGTAAATCCCGATGTCCACCCCGCAGGCTTTATTGATAACGCGGCGATCGTCACCGGACAGTTTATACCACCCTGACATTCATTCAGATTATTGTCCCCCTGGGGTGTTGAATTTTGCTACCCTATGAGAGGTAACGCCTCTCAACCGGGGCGGTCTACGATAATGGAATGAATTGATTATGAGTGAAAATGATACTATCCCAAAGAAGTCTACAAGCCAGATTAACAAAGCGGTATTCTTCACATCTGCTTTGTTAATTTTCCTTCTTGTCGCCTTTGCCGCAGTATTCCCGGATCTGGCCGACAAAAAATTCAAACTCCTGCAGCAACAGATATTCACCAATGCCAGCTGGTTCTACATTCTTGCTGTCGCCCTGATTTTACTGAGTGTTACTTTCCTCGGTCTTTCGCGTTACGGTGATATCAAACTGGGGCCGGATCATGCCCAGCCTGATTTCAGCTACCATTCCTGGTTTGCGATGCTGTTTTCGGCAGGGATGGGGATCGGCCTGATGTTCTTTGGCGTTGCCGAACCGGTAATGCATTACCTTTCGCCACCCGTCGGCACCCCTGAAACCGTAGCCGCAGCGAAAGAAGCCATGCGCCTGACGTTCTTCCACTGGGGACTGCATGCATGGGCCATCTATGCCATTGTTGCGCTGATTCTGGCATTCTTCAGCTACCGTCACGGTTTGCCTTTAACGCTGCGTTCCGCACTTTATCCCATCATCGGCGATCGCATCTACGGTCCTGTCGGCCATGCAGTCGATATTTTTGCGGTAATAGGGACGGTCTTTGGCGTTGCCACATCGCTGGGTTACGGTGTTTTGCAGGTTAATGCCGGTCTGAACCATCTTTTTGGGGTGCCCATCAATGAAACGGTGCAGGTCATTCTAATTGTAGTCATCACGGGGTTAGCGACGATTTCAGTGGTGTCCGGTCTGGACAAGGGAATACGTATCCTCTCTGAACTCAATCTGGGTCTGGCTGTTTTACTTCTGGCGCTTGTGCTGTGTCTTGGACCAACCGTACTTTTACTGAAATCTTTTGTCGAAAATACCGGCGGTTATCTTTCGGAATTAGTGAGTAAAACCTTTAACCTTTACGCCTACGAACCGAAATCAAGCAACTGGCTTGGTGGCTGGACGCTATTGTACTGGGGATGGTGGCTTTCCTGGTCGCCGTTTGTCGGTATGTTCATCGCGCGCGTATCCCGTGGCAGGACAATTCGTGAGTTTGTTACGGGCGTGCTGTTTGTTCCCGCAGGTTTTACCCTCATGTGGATGACGGTGTTTGGTAACAGCGCCATTTATCTCATCATGAATCAGGGAGCAACAGACCTGGCAAATACCGTCCAGCAGGATGTCGCGCTGGCCCTGTTTAATTTCCTTGAACATTTCCCGTTTTCCTCAGTGTTGTCATTTATTGCAATGGCGATGGTCATTGTCTTCTTTGTCACCTCGGCTGACTCCGGGGCGATGGTTGTTGATACGCTGGCATCGGGTGGCGTCGCTAATACGCCTGTATGGCAACGAATTTTCTGGGCCTCGCTCATGGGGATTGTGGCCATTGCACTGCTGATTGCGGGTGGGCTGAGCGCGCTGCAAACCGTGACAATAGCGAGCGCATTACCATTCTCCGTGATCTTATTGATCTCAATATACGGACTGTTAAAAGCCCTGCGTCGGGATTTGACCAAACGTGAAAGCCTGAGCATGGCGACGATTGCGCCGACCGCCGCACGTAACCCTATTCCGTGGCAGAGAAGGTTGCGCAATATCGCCTATCTGCCGAAACGTTCTCTGGTGAAACGGTTTATGGACGACGTTATCCAGCCTGCCATGACGTTGGTTCAGGAAGAACTGAACAAGCAGGGGACGTTGAGTCATATCAATGATGCGGCTGACGATCGTCTCCGGCTTGAAGTTGATTTAGGCAATGAGCTGAACTTTATTTATGAAGTGAGGCTACGTGGCTATAATTCGCCAACTTTTGCTCTTGCCGCTATGGATAATGACGAGCAACAGGCAGAGCAACACCGCTATTATCGCGCTGAAGTGTATCTGAAAGAGGGCGGTCAGAACTATGATGTGATGGGCTGGAATCAGGAACAGCTTATCAATGACATACTGGACCAGTACGAAAAACATCTGCACTTCCTGCATCTGGTTCGTTAATACAAAAATGCCGTCCGATGGGACGGCATTTATTTTGCTACTGACTGTGTGAGACAGCCTTATGTTAGCCACTGTACTTATCGTTATTGTTGCGTTAATCCATCTCTATATTCTGGTGCTGGAGATGTTCCTGTGGAACACCAAAACCGGGCACAAGGCTTTCAATCTCACGCCCGATTTTGCGCGTGAAACCCGCGTACTGGCTGCGAATCAGGGGCTGTATAACGGTTTTCTGGCGGCGGGTCTGCTCTGGGGGCTCTGGCTCGGAGAGCGCGGTGTCCCTGTGACCCTCTTTTTCCTGAGCTGCGTGCTACTTGCCGGAATTTTTGGCGCAGCGACTGCCAGTCGAAAAATACTCTATGTTCAGGCTATGCCGGCTCTCGCTGCCTTACTTGCGCTGCTTATCTAATACTTTGGTCAACGTAATGCGTCCGCTATACTCGGTGCATCACCCGCTAAATGACAGACGAGAGACTGTTTATGAACAACGATATTCCGCTTAAATATTATGACATCGTCGATGAGTATTCGACGGAAACCGCTGAGCCAGTCAGTGAGTCAGAGCATGACGCGCTGGCGTACTATTTCCAGCTGCTGCTGACGCGGTTAACGAACAACGAGGAAATCAGCGAGGAAGCCCAGCAGGAAATGGCCAGTGAGGCGGGGATCCGCACGGCACGCATCGATGATATTGCGAATTTCCTTAATCAGTGGGGGAACGAGTAGCCCGTAAGGGCATTCTCATCGTAAGTTTCTTCGCCAGTTCACTGCGTGTCAGTGATTTTGAGAAGTACCACCCCTGGATCAGAGCGTCAGGATACCTGTCCGCAATAAAACGATACTGGGTTTCACTTTCCACCCCTTCGAAAACGAGCGTTTTGTTGAGCCTGGCAAGCGCATCGCAAAAAATAGCAAAAATATTCTGCTTATAATGTTCATTGATACCGTCCACCAGCGACTTATCGATTTTGATTTCGTCATATTCCAGCAGAGAGAGTCGGTCCAGGTTTGAGTTTTTCACGCCGAAATCGTCTATCGATATTCTCACCCCAAGTTTTTTCAGCTCCAGACAAAACCCTTCCAGAATATCTGCACTGGATACCGCTTTTTCTGAAAGTTCCACTTTTATCAAAGACAGGGGGATGTGATTAAATGCACATTCACGACGTAACGTCTGGATAAACTGTCCATCTTCAATCTCCGTTCGCCCAACGTTCAGCGAAATCATCAGCTGATGTTTAATGGCAAGCGGTGCGATCTCAGACAGCGATTTTTCAATAATATTAATATAATACTGTCGGTACAGCCCAATTTTCTTAATTAAAGGAATAAACAGTTCCGGGGAGACATCGGTGCGATGATAATCGCGCCATCTCGACAGCACTTCTACCCCGACAATGCTTTTATCCTGGATACGTATAATCGGCTGGTAGTTAACGCTGATAGAATTGTTTTTTACCGCCTTAACCAGCGTTCGTTCCAGTGAGAAGCGATCTTCGTAAATGCGCATGAAAAACAACGAGATTGCGGTCCAGATAAAACACAGAATAGTCGTCAGAAGAATAAACACCACAATGGGGAGCGAAGCCAGGCCCGCGTCGTAATGCTTCACCGTAACGCATATGTCCCATCGCGTGCTGCACTGCGTCAGGGTCAGGGTAAAAAGCGCTGAATCTGGCCAGTGGTGTTTTATGACATCTGGCTTAACCGAGAAAAATGTCCGGTCGAAATCTTTCGTCGTGGTACTCAGCGCATAGTTTGCCGTAACCGGCGTGAATTTATCGTAGGCATAACGCGAGGTGAAAATAATTACATTATTATAGATTGCCGCGTTGCCAGTGAAAAAATCCTTTCTCGAAAACTGCGCTAACAGAAAGTCTCTTGGTGTTTTATGGAGTTCTGTTGGTAGAGGGACTGGAGTGGCGAGCTTACCCCAAAAGGCAGTACAGACGACTTGCCCATTTTCAACAAAACCGATATCGGAAAAATAGGGGCTGCGGAGTTTTAGCTTTCTGTAGCGATCAAGGCTGATTTGATCGCAGCCTCGGGTTGTTACCTCTTTAAGGGCCAGCGCGATGCTTTCGGATAATCCTTCGGAATAGTGCAAAAGCGTCTGGGCGATCTCACGCTGTTTATCCTTCTGCTGGCTGATGATAACCGCGTTCACCGCATACAGAGACAGAATGACCAGAATCGTTGATACGATAGCAACGGCAATGATTTTTTTCATTTTCCGGTTATCCTGTCAGCTCCCTGATGGGGTGAATCTTAACACAGCCGGGGCAGGGTACAAGCCTGGTACTCACGGGGGAGAGCGGCAGGTGCCAGGGATCTCCGTAATAACCCTGACGCAAATTTTAGTGAAGCAAAATAATAACCGCTTCTTATTGTGCGCTTAAGTGCAATTTATTTTCCTCTTATCCTGACCTTTGTTACAGTGACACGAGTTGTCAGCCAGGGATGTCAGGCGTGATAAGGTGGAAAAGCTCGTGCATGTGAAAAATACTTTTTACACAACAACCATTACTGTCATCATTGTCTCGTTGATCATCTCGTTGTCGCTTGCGGTCCAAATTACCACGTCCAGACAGCAGTCAATTCAGCAAATTAATACCGGCGTTGCTAACCTGAGCCATACCCTGGATGTTTATACTGAGGGGATCATGCGTCAAAGCGAAATGCTGATCACCACCATTTCAGACATGATCGACATTTATGGTATGACCCCGGAACAGGCGACCAATATTCAGCGGATAATAGAAAATCAGGATAATCTTCTTAGCCAGATTAACAATGTGGTTATTTACGATGTCAATGGTGACATCTTTACGGCATTGTACGGACGTTTTTCCGGGCCGCGAAAAGGGGCTGACAGATCGTTTTTTATCTATCACAAGGAAAATAAAAGTCAGCAGATTTTTATTGGCCAGCCGGTCGTGAGCAGAACGAACGGGAAATGGGTGATTACGATCAGTCGACGGCTTGAAACGCAGACCGGAGACTTTAACGGCGTTGTCGTGGTGACGCTTGGAATCGAAAATTTTCTGGCACTGTACGGGCAGATTAATATTGGCCATGCTGGTGTCATTGGCCTCACGACACAATCCGGCGTGTTGCTGGTTCGCTATCCGTTTAAAAATAACTACATTGGCGCGATTGTTTCAGACTCACCCCTGTTCAGAGAATACCTGAAGGTACAAAATTCAGGGATTGCCAGCTCGGTTTCGCGGTTTGATAAAGTCGAACGCATTTTCGCTTTTGAGAAAAACAAACGTTACGGATTGGTCACCACCGTTGCAGTGAGTAAAGAAGAAGCACTTGCAGCCTGGCGTAAGCAGGCCATTCAGCTCGCCGTACTCATTCTTATTTTTACCGTGGCGCTTATCGTCGCGTCTTATTTCCTCTATTCAGATCTGTCCAGAAAAACCAGAGATAACAAAGAGCTCAAGATAATAGCCTCTGAAGATGCGCTGACGGGGCTTTTCAACCGCCGCACGTTTGATGAAAAAATTCTGTCTGAAATCGCCACGTGTGCGGATAACGACACGCCAATTTCTATCCTCATTGTCGATGTCGATTATTTCAAAAAATACAATGATAACTACGGTCACCCAGAAGGAGACCGTTGTCTTACCCTGCTGGGGAATAGCCTCAGAGAGAGCCTTACCCGCAACAACCAGCTTGTGGCGCGTTATGGCGGCGAAGAGTTTGCGCTGATCCTGCCAGACGCCGATATTCAGGAAGCCATCCGCCTGGCCCAGACAATCATCCGCAATGTATTTTCACTGCATATTGAGCATGCCTTTAGCCCCTTTGGACGGGTAACGGTCAGCGTCGGGGTGTCAACCGCACGTGCCGTTGACATTGCAGGCAGCCAGCAGAACATTATCATTGCGGCTGACCAGGCGCTCTATCAGGCAAAGCGCGCAGGACGCAACCGCTATGCCTTTATCGCCGTGTAAGCGGGCAAAAAAATGCCCACTAAAGCGTGGGCAAAAATACTGGAAGCAATGTGAGCAATGTCGTACTGAATACCTGAGCGTTTAACTCAACTATTCAGTGTTGAGAAAGATAATCTTTCTCATCTTAAGTTGCAACCCCACATTTCGTGTGGTGCGGTTTTGGATACTAAATGCGCACTCTCTCGCTGTGATACTAATCACAAATTTCCTTTCCCGGATCCTGTGCTATCCTTTTTGTGTCGTTGATTTAATGACAAAAACCATACAGAGAGGAAAGTTATGGGAATTTTATCCTGGATTATCTTTGGGCTTATTGCGGGTATTCTGGCGAAGTGGATCATGCCGGGCAAAGATGGCGGTGGTTTTATCGTTACCGTGATACTGGGTATTGTCGGCGCGGTCGTCGGCGGCTGGATCAGTACGCTGTTCGGGTTTGGCAAAGTTGACGGTTTCAACTTCGGCAGTTTTGCTGTCGCCGTGATCGGCGCGCTGGTTGTTCTGTTTATCTACAGAAAAATCAAAAGCTAAGTTTGATAAGCGTTAAAAAAGGCTGCCAGATGGCGGCCTTTTTACGTTGCGGTGTTACCACCAGCCAAATTGCGTGCCAGCAACGGCGACGATGGCGACAAGCAGCATAATGAGGGTGGTTTTTCTCATTTATGCTCCCGGAGCCGCGTAACCACCGACAAAAAACCATGCTAAAAAAACCACTGCCGTTATAAAAATAACGACCGGGAAGAGGATCCCTATTCTCATGCCATCACCTGTTTTGGTTTTCAGAATGCCGTAGAGTGTACGGGGTTAATCCAAAACGTGAAAGCGCGTTTTGCCTTTACCCTTTTTATCCTGATACATCGCAACATCCGCGACGCGTAATGCGCTGTCCGGATCCATCCCGGCAGGATCAACTTCGACAACTCCCAGGCTTGCACCCGGGTACACAATACTCACACTGCCCAACCCGTATTGGCCGGCAATCCGGTCGCGAAGCCGCGCCCTGAGCAGGTTAATCTGGCCCTCATCAGCCTGATTTTCCGCTTTACTCAGGCAGGCTACCAGGAACTCATCGCCACCCAGGCGGCCGATTATCTCGTCTTCGGTCTTTTCATCTGACAGACGTTTGCCGACTTCAATGAGGAATTGATCGCCTGCTTCATGCCCGTACTGGTCGTTAATCCGTTTAAAATCATCCAGATCGATAAAAGCGATAATTACGTTGCGTTTAAGGTGGCGGCCTAAAGAAAACAGGGTATTGAGATCTTCAAAGATGGCGCGGCGGTTGGGTAAACCGGTGAGAACGTCGGTAAAGGAGTAGGCGATGAGCGCTGCATTCGCTTCTCGAAGTTGAGAAAGCAACGACTCTTTCTGAATATACTGGGCAATCAGCCCAGCAAAGAGTTTCAGCACGTGTTCGCCGCGTTCACTGAGCAGCTTCTTTTCCGTGCTGGTCGCACAGAGCGTGCCGTACAGGGAACCATCCGCCAGGTGAACCGGCACGCTCATGTACGTGGTAATACCGAGCGCTTTCGCGGCGTCGCAATCCGCCCAGCGTTCAGGAACCTCGTTACTGAAAATGGTGTCACTGTCCAGCGCACGTTTGCACAATGTATCGCCCCAGGGCACGCTTAGTCCCTCCGGGATCTGCATCTGCTTACTGTTTCGGGCATACAAAATATGCTGAAGACGGGCATTGATATCGACCTTCGTCAGGTAGGTCGACTCCATTTCGGTCACAAGTTCCAGCATCTCCAGCAACTGGCGAACGAGACTTTCAAGGGATTGTTCCGTGGTGAGCGTTTCTGACACTCGGGCCAGGATGATATCTGACATGACGTAGGTTGACTCCCATGCACAAGACGTCTGCATCTGCATGTTATGCTGAAAATTTCGACTTCAGCCATAGTAAAACATGAATGGTGAGAATTTTATATATCCACCAGAAGCAGGCAGGGGAGAAAAAGGCCCCGTTGTTGAGACCGGGGCAAAGACATCTTGATTACGGAATGATGTTCTCTGGTCATAAGGAGAACACGCCTCACTATAGTGTTGAAAAGTGCAGTTAAAATGGAGAAATGATGGAGAAAGCGACGGCGACCCGTTACCCTTATCTTCTGATGATGTAAAAAGGATCAACACGATGAGATTTCTGCTTTTGGCTCTCGCGCTACCCCTGGCGGCCTGTACCACAAAAACGTCTCCACCTGTTGCCCCACCGCCGCCTCATAGGGTGGGTATGGCTAACCCTGCCTCTGTCTATTGTCTGGAAAAAGGGGGAGAGCAGATCCCAATCCAGAGCCCGCAGGGCGTGCGTACGGAGTGTAAATTGCCCGGTGGCGAAGTGATCGACGAATGGGAGCTTTACCGCCGCGATCATCCGCAACCCGCCAGGTGACAGCAGGACAAAGATTGCGATACACTTCTCTTTAGGATTATTCTTAGCCAGTTTCTGGCCACCGTTATCGTGAGAGAAGTATGTTTCAGCTTAAACCGGGCAGCATGGCGTTGATCATTGGTGCCCGCACGGCCTCAGGCCGTCGCAATGTGGGTAAATCCGTTGAGTTGTTTGGCCTTTGCCAGCCCGGCCAGCGCTTCGTTAACCCGGTCAATGGCGTGATGACGCAGCTGCCTGCGACAGCGGATCGCGCGCTCTGGCTGGTGACGGGCGATGTCTACGCCTTTGATAATCAGCACGGTTTTGCGTTTGTGCGCGCCGAACATCTGCTGCCGCTCACGCCGGATGAGGCACCGCAAACCTTCGATGCGCTGACGGCCAGTTAATCACAAATGGCGCAGCCAGTCGGCTAAGACTATTGCGTGATTCTGTTCGGTATTTTTCGCGGCGTAGAGAAGGGTTAAGGTTTGCTGTCTCGCGAGGGTTGCAAGACGCAAACCTTCGTCTTTATGCTGCGCCAGCTCTTCCCGATACGCCTGGCTGAAGGCAGCGAAATCAATGGTTTCACTGTGAAAGGCCTTACGTAACCCGTCAGAAGGCGTAAGCGCTTTGCACCATTCATCATGCACAAGGTCTGCTTTTTTCACCCCTCGCGGCCACAGTCTGTCCACCAGCACCCGATAACCATCCTCCGGGGCTGCCTGTTCATAGACGCGCTTGCACTGAATCATCATTTCCCCTCCCAATTTAAGGTATTGTGATTATTGCAGAAGATCGGTAGTCTGAGGTTCCTTATGTTATCTGATAATACTCTGGCATAAGGAACCTTTCATGGAACACCTCCCGGTTAAAACGACGCTGCGCATTGCGCTGGTTGGCGATTACAATCCCGATGTGATTGCGCACCAGGCGATCCCGCTGGCCATAGATGATGCTGCTGCAGTGCTGGATCTCATCGCTGATTACGACTGGCTTGCGACGACGGAGCTGACCAGCCCTGAAGATCTGGTGGGTTACGATGCCATCTGGCTGGTTCCTGCAAGCCCCTACAAAAACACCGAAGCCGCCTTTATCGCTGCACGCTACGCGCGCGAAAACAGCATTCCGTTTCTCGGCACCTGCGGCGGTTTTCAGCATGCATTGATTGAGTATGCGCGTAATGTGCTCGGCTGGAGCGATGCGGCGCACGCCGAAACGGACACCGAAGGCTCAATGGTGATTGCGCCGCTGACCTGCTCGCTGGTGGAAAAAACCGATGCGATTGAACTGCGTAACAACACGCTTATTGCGAAAGCCTACGGCAAGCCGGAAATTGAAGAGGGATATCACTGCAACTACGGTGTATCGCCGGAATTTGCGCAGGAGCTGGAGAGCGGTGATATGCGTGTGACCGGCTGGGACGAGCAGGGGGAAATCCGTGCCGCAGAGCTGGTTACCCATCCGTTCTTCGTGATTACCTTATTCCAGCACGAGCGTGCTGCGCTGGCGGGGCGTCCGGTGGTGTTAGTACAGGCGATGCTGCGTGCGGCACGGGGATAAATAACAGGCAGACCGTCAGGTCTGCCACTGTTTTTAGCGGGGCGTGATCTCCCGGTCTCGCCCGGCAAGCATGCCGCAGATGGCCATCACCACCGAGGCCAGCGCGCAGGCCAGAAGGGGGATCTGCCAGTCACCGGCGGTATCGTGAATTTTCCCCATCAGCGGAGGCCCGCAGGCGGCCAGCAGATAACCAATCGACTGCGCCATACCGGACAGTGCCGCCGCCTGATGGGCAGAGCTGGCGCGCAGGCCGATGAACGTCAGACCGAGGATCATCGTTGCTCCGGTGCCAAAGCCAAACACCAGCGTCCACACGACTGCCAAATCCGGTGCAAACCAGAAACCGGCCGCACTCACTGCGCACATCAACGCTACGGCGCCGGCGATCCCGCGCTGATCGTTCAGGCGATGCAGGATCAGCGGTACGGCAAGGCCCGGAATGGCCGTGGCCAGCTGTAAGAGTCCGTGCATGGAGCCCGCCTGCGCTTCGCTGTAGCCGTGGCTGAGTAATATCGCGGGTAACCAGCCGATGATGACGTAGTAAATCAGCGAGTTAATGCCGAGAAAGAGCGTCACCTGCCAGGCGAGGGCAGAACGCCATATGGCGCGGTTGTGCAGCGCCCCTGCACCGGTCACCGTAGCGACCTGCTTCTGGCGCCACTGCGGCAGCCAGAGCAGCAGCGCCAGCAGGGGAAAGATCATCAGCATTAGCAGCGCGCCATGCCAGCCTGCGGCTCCCTGAGCGAGAGGAACAATCAGCGCCGAACCGAGCGCCGCCGAAACGCCCATCGTCAGGGAATAGGCCCCGGTAAGGCGGGCAACCTGGCCGGGAAAGTCGCGTTTGATTAAGCCCGGTAATAGCACATTCCCGAGCGCGATCCCGCAACCGATCACCGCCGTGCCGGTAAACAGCAGGGCCGCAGAGGGCAGAGAGCGCACGGCAATCCCGGCGCAGATCAGCAGCAGGGCGAGGAACAGGCTGCGCTCCATGCCGATACGCCGTGCTACGCCCGCGGCAAGCGGCGAGACAAGGGCAAACGCTAATAGCGGCAGGGTGGTTAGCAGGCCGGTTTGCGCGGTGGTTAATCCATATTCAAGGCGAATGGTATCGAGCAGCGGCGCTGCTCCGGTAAAGGTGACGCGAAGCGTCGTGGCAATCATCAGAATGCCGGCGATCAGCAGCGCGCCTTTGCGAGTAGCAGTAGTCATTGTTTTCTCATACGTTCAGGCGAGCGCACACAATACCGATTTTCGCCGTGGTTGAAATCAGGCTAAAATGACAGTTTATCGCTAATATCGGACAACCTGATGAACGGTCTGGGACTCGACGGCTACGATCCTGATAGCCAATTCGATGCGGCGGTCGCGTTTCGCATCCGCGTGGTAGCGCAGGAGCAATATATTCCGCTCCATCAGCACCGCAAAGGGCAGCTGATTCTGGCGCTGGGGGGCGCAATCACCTGTGAGGTAGAAAATGCCATGCTGATGGTACCGCCCCAGTATGCCGTGTGGATCCCCGGGCAGATGCCCCACAGCAACAGGGCCACGCCAGGTGCGCAGCTCTGCTTTTTGTTTATTGAACCGGGTGCCGTCAGTCTGCCGGACCGGTGCTGTACCCTGAAAATATCGCCGCTGGTTCGGGAGCTGATTCTGTCGCTGGCGGGAAAAACGCGTGAGCAACTGCCGCTTGCCACCACCTCGCGTCTGGTGGATGTGCTGTTTGATGAACTGCCGCTCCAGCGACAGGAGCATTTACAGCTGCCTGTTTCCCCTCATCCTAAAATTCGGTTGATGAGCGAAAAGATGGCGGAAGAGCCCGCCGCGTGGCAGACGCTGGCGCAATGGGCGAACCACTTTGCCATGAGTGAGCGCAACCTGGCGCGGCTGGTGGTCAAAGAGACGGGCTTAAGCTTTCGCCGCTGGCGTCATCAGCTGCAGTTGATTGTGGCGTTGCAGCTGCTGATTGGCGGGAAGTCAGTTCAGCAGGTGGCGCAGTCACTTGGTTATGACTCCACCACCGCCTTTATTACGATGTTTAAAAAGGGGCTGGGGCAAACGCCCGCGCGCTATATTGCCAGCCTGACTACGACTTCCCAATAAACAGCGAAACCAGCCCGGCGGCAATGAGCGGGCCCACCGGAACGCCGCGAAAGAGCGCCACGCCAAGCACCGTTCCCACCAGCAGGCCAGCCACCAGCGAGGGCTGGCTGCTCATCAACGTGACGCCGCGACCACCGAGCCATGACACGAAAATCCCCACCGCGATAGCCACCAGTGATTTCCAGTTAACAAACGAGTGCAGCAGCGTTGAGGCCGGAAGCGTGCCGCTGGCAATGGGGGCCATCACCCCAATGGTCAAAATGATTATCCCGATCGTCAGGCCTTGTTTTTCTATCCACGGGAAAAAAGTGTTTAACGGGGTTACGCGCACAATGATCAACACCAGGATCGAGATGGCGACGGTGGTGTTATGGCTGATAAAGCCGAGTGCAGCGAGTGCCAGTAGAATAAGCAGAGTAGGGTCAAACATGAGGAGTCCTTGCCAGAATAGTAAGCCTGCTTACTTTACGCGGAAAAACGGCTAACGACAGTGTTTTAAAAAAAATAGGAGATTGTCATATCCGTGTCATTTGCAGGGGATAAAACGGCATCAGGCATCGCAAAGGGTCGCTAAGATGAACGATCACATGTTTGTTGAAACGCTGATTATCTCCTCATCGTTTTTCGCTATTGCGGTGATTTTGATCGCATCAGTTCTGTTTCTGGAAAAGAGAGGCTGACAGCGGCGTCAGCCATCACGGTCACGCTTTACGAAACGTCACCAGTTCAGGGCGGGCAATGCGCAGATAATCCTGGGTATCCATGATCACGGATTTTTCCAGCAGACCGGCATTGAACGCGATTTCGTCAAAACGCTCGAACAGGAGCGGGTCGGCGACCAGCGTCAGATCCGGATGGAAGCTAAACGGTGGAATAGCGCCAAACACGCAGGCGGTCAAATGATCGACTTCGGCCGGGCTTGCGAGAGAGGCTTTTAAGCCGCCGAAATGGCTGGCAAGCTGGCTCAGGTCGGCCTGCTGGTCAGCGGCCAGGATCGCCAGAACGTGTTTTTTTACGCCGTTTCCCTTCACTTTGCAGACCAGCGCTTTTGCGCCTTGCCCCAGATCGGTTCCGCGGATTTCGCTTACCGCTTCGCATTTTCCTACGGCCTCGTGCTCCATCACGCGAAAGCGCGCACCTTGCTGCGTTAACAGCGAAATGAGTTGCTGGTGGGTAGCCGTACCCTTAACCTCATCAGACATAGTCAGTTTACCTGTTATCTGCCAATACGCAGTTTCCAACAGTAGCACAGATCTTTTTGCGAAGGGGATGGATGAAAGGGAAAGAAAACAGCCAGCGTGTCGCTGGCTGTGTGGTCAGGCATTGCTGGTGGCCGATTGCTTGTGGAACAGCTCCCTGAACACCGGATAGATATCATCCTGGTCACGGATGTGTTGCATGGCGAAATTTTCGAACATCGATTGCAGATGTTCATATTCACGCCACAGCGTCTGGTGAGCACGACGCGTGATTTCGATATAGCTGTAGTAACGCACCACCGGCAAAATTTTCTTCGCCAGAATGTCGTGACACAGCGGCGAATCATCCGCCCAGTTGTCGCCATCCGACGCCTGCGCGGCATAGATGTTCCACTGAGCCGGATCGTAACGCTCTTTCACCACCTCATCCATCAGCTTCAGGGCGCTCGATACGATGGTGCCGCCGGTCTCCTGTGAGTAGAAGAACTCATGTTCATCCACCTCTTTGGCCTGGGTGTGGTGGCGAATATAAACCACTTCCACGTTCTTATAGGTTCTGCTCAGGAACAGATAGAGCAGAATGTAAAAACGCTTCGCCATATCCTTGGTGGCCTGGTCCATTGAACCGGAGACGTCCATCAGACAGAACATGACAGCCTGACTCGAAGGCTCCGGCCGTTTTTCGTAGTTTTTATAGCGCAGGTCGAAGGTATCAATAAACGGTACCCGCTCAATCTTCGCCCTCAGCTCGGCAATCTCTTTACGCAGGCGCTCCTCTTCCAGCAGTTGCGCTGGTTCTGTGTTTTCTACCACCTTCAGGCTGCTTTCCAGTTCGCGCAGTTCCCGCCGTTTACCGGCCGTCATGGCCGTGCGCCGCGCCAGCGAGTTCTGCAGCGAACGAACGACGCTGATATTGGCCGGTACGCCGTTTGCGGTATAACCCGCGCGATGGGTTTTGTATTCGTTAAGCTGACGGTGCTGGTTCTTTTTCAGATTAGGCAGCGCCAAATCCTCAAAGAGCAGGTCGAGATATTCATCTTTTGAGATCTGAAAGACGAATTCATCCTGACCTTCACCATCCTGGCTGGCCTGTCCTTGACCGCTTCCAGAACCGCCGCCGCCTCCTTGTGGGCGCTCGATTCTGTCGTTCTGAACGAAGTGGTCATTACCTGGGTGTACGCGATGGCGCAAGCCGCCACGCCCCTGATGAAACATCGGTTCGCTGATGTCATCGGTGGGGATGGAGACAGACTCGCCGCTGTCGACGTCGGTTACCGAGCGTTTGTTGATGGCCTCGGAGATCGACTGTTTAATTTGCGCTTTGTAACGGCGCAAGAAGCGCTGGCGATTCACCATGCTCTTGTTTTTGCCGTTCAGACGCCGGTCAATAAACCAGGTCATATACCCCCCGTACTGCATTTGCCAACTTGCATTTTGTCGGCCCGGTGAGCGTTAAACGCTACCGGGCACTTGTTTTAAGACGATTTCCGTACGCGCAGATACCATTCGCACAGCAAACGAACCTGTTTGCGGGTGTAGCCTTTTTCCATCATACGGTCGACAAAATCGTCGTGTTTTTTCTGCTCGTCAGTTGAGGTTTTGGTGTTAAACGAAATGACGGGTAACAGCTCCTCGGTATTAGAGAACATTTTCTTCTCGATGACCGTGCGCAGTTTCTCGTAGCTAGTCCAGTTCGGATTACGACCGTTGTTATGCGCTCTGGCACGCAGTACGAAGTTCACAATCTCGTTACGGAAGTCTTTCGGGTTGCTGATCCCGGCAGGCTTCTCTATTTTTTCCAGCTCCGCGTTCAGGGACTCACGGTCAAACAGCTGTCCGGTATCCGGGTCGCGGTACTCCTGATCCTGGATCCAGAAGTCAGCATAGGTGACGTAACGGTCAAAGATGTTCTGGCCGTATTCCGAATAGGATTCCAGGTAGGCCGTCTGGATCTCTTTGCCAATGAACTCGGCATATTTCGGGATCAGATAACCTTTCAGGAACTCAAGGTAACGTTCCGCCTGCTCCTGTGGGAACTGCTCGCGTTCAATCTGCTGCTCCAGCACATAGAACAGGTGGACCGGGTTGGCCGCCACTTCCGCATGGTCGAAGTTAAACACGCGGGAGAGGATCTTAAACGCGAAACGCGTGGAAAGACCGTTCATGCCCTCGTCGACACCCGCGTAATCGCGGTACTCCTGATACGACTTCGCTTTCGGGTCGGTATCTTTCAGGCTTTCCCCGTCATACACGCGCATTTTGGAGTAGATGCTGGAGTTTTCCGGCTCTTTCAGACGCGACAGGATGGAGAAGCGCGACAGCGTTTCCAGCGTGCCCGGTGCGCATGGCGCATGCATCAGCTCACTGTGGTTAAGCAGTTTTTCGTAAATTTTGATCTCTTCGGAGATCCGCAGGCAATAAGGCACTTTGACGATGTACACACGGTCAAGGAACGCCTCATTGTTTTTGTTATTACGGAAGGAGACCCACTCTGATTCGTTCGAGTGCGCCAGGATGATGCCGTTGAACGGCAGGGCAGAGATACCTTCCGTCCCGTTGTAGTTCCCCTCCTGGGTGGCCGTCAGCAGCGGATGCAGCACTTTTATGGGTGCTTTAAACATCTCGACGAATTCCATAATGCCCTGGTTTGCCCGGCACAGTGCGCCGGAGTAGCCGTAGGCATCCGGGTCATTCTGGGCGTAATTTTCCAGCTTACGGATATCGACTTTCCCGACCAGTGCCGAGATGTCCTGGTTGTTCTCATCACCCGGTTCCGTTTTGGCGATGGCGATCTGCTCCAGAATGGATGGCCACACTTTCACGACGCGGAATTTGGTGATATCGCCACCAAACTCATGCAGGCGTTTCGCCGCCCACGGCGACATGATGGTGCCGAGATAACGACGCGGAATGCCGTACTCTTTATCCAGAATTTGCGCATCTTCCTGCGGGTTAAACAGGCACAGCGGATGGTCGTTCACTGGGCTGCGTTCACCGTTGGCGCTCAGTACATAGATAGGTACGCGCTGCATCAGCGATTTCAGCCGTTCAGCCAGCGACGATTTACCGCCACCCACCGGGCCGAGTAAATAGAGGATCTGTTTCTTCTCTTCCAGACCCTGAGCAGCATGCTTCAGGTAGGAGACGATTTGCTCGATGGCATCTTCCATGCCATAGAACTCTTCAAACGCCGGGTATCGGGCGACCACCCGATTCGAAAAGAGACGGGAAAGCCGTGGTTCCTGGGCAGTATCAACCATGTTTGGCTCACCAATAGCCATCAATAGCCGTTCTGCCGCGTTGGCATAGGCACTGCGATCTTGCCGACAGATGGTAAGAAACTCCTGCAGTGTGAACTCTTCGTCCTTGGCAGCTTCATAGCGCTGGCGATAGTGATCGAATATATTCATGGCATGCCGTCCTTTCGTTTTTTAGCACAGGATAAGAGCCGTTCGTATGAGTAGTGGAGGCTCCCGGAAGAGAATCTCTCGCACCTCACTGCCAGAGCAGCAACCTGTGTGCCAGGTCAGACGCTAAGAACCGCGGGGCGTGCAGGAAAACTCTTCTTAAATTAAAGCGTAGATGGCATTTGCAAAACTTGCATGCTGATAAAATCTAATTTCAATGACATATCAATAACTCATCCTAAAATATCCATTGCCGTTATATGTCATACGGGCATTTTTCACCCTGCGGTCACAGAAGTGAAAACGGCCTGTCATCTGAAAAATGAAAAATAGCGGGTTAATCAAACTGATTAGCAGGCAAAAAATTTGGGGAAGTACGGGTCTGGCGGTTACACTTCTCCCGCTGATTATTTGACTACAGGAAAGAATGGATTGTGACCAAACTCAAACTTCTGGCATTGGGCGTACTCGCCGCGACCGCAGTTAGCACCGCACAGGCGGAAAGCCAGTGGACGGTAGGTGCGGGCGTTGGCGTCATTAACAGCCCGTATAAACAGTATGATCGTGATGTTTATCCCGTTCCGGTTGTCACCTATGAAGGCGATAACTTCTGGTTCCGTGGACTCGGCGGCGGCTACTATCTGTGGAACGATACGGCCGATAAGCTCTCCATTATGGCCTACTACGATCCGACGCACTTCAAACCGGGTGACAGCGACAGCCACGCCCTGCGTCGACTCGACAAGCGTAAGAGCACCATGATGGCGGGTCTCTCTTATGTGCATAACACCGAGTATGGCTTCCTGCGTACCGCGCTGGCGGGAGACACGCTGGATAACAGCAACGGCTTTATCTGGGATCTGGCCTGGCTCTATCGCTACACGAACGGTGCGTTAACCCTGACGCCAGGTATTGGTGTGCAGTACAACAGTGAGAACTACAACGACTACTACTATGGCGTTTCTAAGAATGAGTCCCGTCGTAGTGGTCTGAAGAGCTACAGCGCAGATGATGGTTGGGATCCGTACCTGGAGCTGACCGCGAGCTACAACTTCCTGGGTGACTGGAACGTATACGGTACTGGCCGTTACGAGCGTCTGAGCGACGAAGTGAAAGACAGCCCAATGGTCGACAAGTCCTGGGCGGGTATTTTCTCTGTCGGTGTGACCTACAAGTTCTGATTGCGCATTAAAACAGTGCAATCTTTGCATTATAACGGGGCGCTTGCGCCCCGTTTGCATTGTGCTGGTGCGGTCAAAATAATACCGCGTCTTAGCGCTTCACAATGCGAATAGTTTGCCCTAAGCGAGACGGTTTTTCTTCGCTGGCTTTTTGCGCCGTAGTGACGCAGGCCGTTTCGACGCAGACAAACGTTTTGTAACCGTCATCGGGCACGTCGGCCATGCTCACTGAGAGTGCCGGACCTGGGTTCCAGCCCACCACGTTGCTGTGATGATGGTGAATCACTTCGATGCCACGGTTGAGGGCACTGTCGTGGATCACGTTGCACGCTTCCGGATGCAGGTAAACGCGGTCGGTACGGTCAGGGAAGGTCTGCACGCCGTCGCTGAGTTTCCCTTCTTTTGCATTGTCCACTTTGTCGATATAGGTATCGCCAAGGCCGCTCACTTTTACCGCGCTGATATCACCCACGTTGAAGTAGGTGTGCAGGGCAGAGGTCGTTTCAAATTCGCCGTGCGCTTCCAGCTCAATCTCGCAGGTTTTACCCACCTTGAAGCGGGCGTACAGGGTAAACTCGTGCGGCCACAGCGCACGGGTCTCGTCATTGGCCTGAAGCTCAAAAGTCAGCACGGCACCGTTATCATCTTCGTTATGCGCTTTCAGGGTCCACTGCTGGTTGCGGGCAAAACCATGAGAAGGCAGTCCCTGCTGCGCTGACGGGCCAAACCATGGCCAGCAGACAGGCACGCCGCCGCGGATCGCCGCTCCTTTTTTGAAAGAGGTCGCATCGCTCAGCCACAGCACTTCTGTTTCACCTTCCGGTTTCCAGGAGAGCAGGTGGGCGCCGTTCAGCGCAACGGAGGCTTTCACACGCGGGTGGTCAACGACGACAACATCAGCGCCATCAATCTGGCGACGGGAGAGCACAGGGGTAAGTTGTTCGACTACCGGAAGTGCAAAAATTTTATTAATCATTAAGCAATCCTCTGTCTTATAAATAAAAAAGGCGACCGAAGTCGCCTTTTTGGATCAAGCACTCATTCCAGTTTATTTGGAGATGTGAGCGATCAGGTCCAGTACTTTGTTAGAGTAGCCGGTTTCGTTGTCGTACCAGGATACCAGTTTAACGAAGTTGTCGTTCAGTGCGATACCTGCTTTAGCATCGAACACGGAAGTGCATACTTCGCCGTTGAAATCGGTAGATACAACGTCGTCTTCGGTGTAACCCAGAACGCCTTTCATTGGGCCTTCGGAAGCAGCTTTGATTGCTTTCTTGATGTCTTCGTAAGAAGCAGCTTTTTCCAGACGAACGGTCAGGTCAACAACGGATACGTTAGGAGTTGGAACGCGGAACGCCATACCAGTCAGTTTGCCATTCAGTTCTGGCAGTACTTTACCTACCGCTTTAGCAGCACCGGTAGAGGATGGGATGATGTTCTGAGCCGCGCCACGGCCGCCACGCCAGTCTTTGTGAGACGGGCCATCAACGGTTTTCTGAGTAGCGGTGGTCGCGTGAACGGTAGTCATCAGACCTTCGATGATGCCGAAGTTGTCGTTGATAACTTTTGCCAGCGGTGCCAGGCAGTTGGTGGTGCAGGATGCGTTAGAAACGATATCCTGGCCAGCGTAAGTTTCGAAGTTAGCACCACGAACGAACATTGGGGTGTTGTCTTTGGAAGGACCAGTCAGAACAACTTTTTTCGCACCCGCGGTGATGTGTTTACGCGCAGTTTCGTCGGTCAGGAAGATACCGGTTGCTTCAGCAACAACGTCAACACCGATTTCGTTCCATTTCAGGTTAGCTGGGTCTTTCTCAGCAGTAACGCGGATGGTTTTGCCATTAACAACCAGGTGGCCGTCTTTCACTTCAACGGTGCCGTCGAAACGACCGTGAGTTGAGTCGTACTTCAGCATGTACGCCATGTATTCAGCGTCCAGGAGATCGTTGATACCAACGATTTCGATGTCAGAACGTTTCTGAGCAGCACGGAAAACAATACGGCCGATACGGCCAAAACCGTTGATACCTACTTTGATAGTCATATATTCCACCAGCTATTTGTTAGTGAATAAAAGGTTGCCTGTAAAATTACAAAAACCTTACGCAGCGTCAAGCGGAATCGTGTCAATCATTGCGACAAATCAATCCTGTGACTAACGTTTGTGCGACTGACTCGCCTCACTTTCCCTTTGAGCTAGCAACCACATGGGGGTTGCGCCCGGAATTTTAAAGGCCTCGCAGGATAAATATGTGAGCATGATCACAATTGCCTGACCGCCTTTTCGCGACACATAAGTTTAGATCAAAAGTGCACGCAAGGGTGTTAATGTTTTGTTAGAATCCGGGTTAAAAGGTGTCTGTTTCTACAGCGAGATGTAAGCATATGTCGAACCAACGTAACCCTGACGATTTGAAAAAAAACCTCACAGAAATGCAGTTTTACGTGACGCAGAATCACGGCACGGAGCCGCCATTTACCGGGCGTTTACTGCATAACAAACGCGATGGCGTATACCATTGCCTGGTCTGTGACGCCCCGCTGTTCAATTCACAAACGAAATACGATTCTGGCTGCGGCTGGCCGAGTTTTTACGAGCCGGTGAGTGATGACGCGATCCGCTACTTAACTGACTCGTCGCACGGGATGGTGCGTACCGAAATTCGCTGCGGCAACTGCGATGCGCACCTGGGGCATGTCTTCCCGGATGGCCCTCAGCCAACGGGCGAGCGTTTCTGCGTAAACTCAGCTTCTCTGAGCTTCAGCGACGATGAAAACGGCGACCAGATTAAAGGTTGAAAAAACGATTCAGCAAATTATTCCTTTGAAAGGGAGAGATCGTGAATATTGATGACATGATTAACGGTATGACGCCGGAAGTTTATCAGCGTCTGGTCACCGCCGTTGAGCTGGGGAAATGGCCTGATGGCGTTGCCTTAACCCCGGAGCAAAAAGAGAACAGTCTGCAGCTGGTCATGCTGTGGCAGGCGCGCAACAATACCGATGCGCAGCACATGACAATCGATACCAACGGCCAGATGGTGATGAAGAGCAAGCGTGAACTGAAGGAAGAGTTTGGTATCACGCCAAAGCCGATTGCGACGATGAAAATACAATAACGGTGTGGGTTGATGCCCTTACTCAACCCTCTCCTTGTGGGAGAGGGTTTGATTGCCTCATTACTTGTGCGAGATCCCAAGCGACTCTGCCAGCTGCTTCGCTAACTGGTTATTATCATCCGCCCCATACTCCCAGAACATTGCGCCTGCCAGACCTTTCTCTTTGATATAGTCCGCTTTGATAGCGACGGAACGTGGATTCTCATACGAGAGGGCAAACAGATCCTTCCCGTCGGCGCCCTTCACGGAAAGCCACGGCACTTTCGCCTGGTCGTCCCAGTGTTCAGTAAAGCGCTTTTGCGGGTCGTTTAGCAGTTTCTTCACGATATCGTTGTACTTCACGTAGGTATCTTTGGTCAGGTCATAACCGAGTGATCTGAACAACCCGATCTCCTGTGGGCCGAAGTAAGGCTGTGTCACCGGATTGTTTTGCGCATCGGGCTTGCTCCAGTCAATGCCCGGTTCCACAGCGCGTTTTGGCACGCGCCCATAGAAACCAATCCCAAGGTTCATCTGCTGTGGCTTCAGCCCCGCGGCCAGATAATTGTTCACCACAAAATCAACGCTGTATTTATCTGCTGCCGCCACGGTCGGCCAGGCGCTGGAGTCATACAGGTTCGCGTTAAAATACTGAGTGCCGTACGCCATGTCGTAGGTCATCAGGTTGATATAGTCGAGAAGGGGAGCAATGGCTTTCACATCGACCCAGCTTTTCGGACTTTCCGCATTGGCCCCAACCGCAATCGTGACCAGTTTTTTCTGCCCGAAGGCGGCACGCAGTTCTTTCAGCAGGAAGGTGAAGTTATCCCGGTCAGCAGGCGTGCTTGCGACCAGCCCCCATGCGCCGTTTACCGGGTACTCCCAGTCAAGGTCGATCCCGTCCAGACCGTATTTCTCAACAATCTCCTGCGCCGAGCGGATGAACACCGCGCGGCTCTCTTTGGTGGCTGCTGCGCCCGAGAAACCGCGGGCACCCCAGCCGCCGACGGAAAGCAGAACGTTTAAGTTCGGGTTTTGTTTACGAAGCTGTGGGATAAGCGCCAGGTCGGACGCCACTTTCGGAGATAACCAGATCTGATGCAGCTTCGCCGGATCTTTCAGTGCGGCGTTGGTTTCGTCTTTTTCGTTATTGTAGATAAGGCCAAACGAATAGTTCAGGTGGGTGATCTGGCGAACATCAAGCGTATTGATATCGCCGCCGGGTCCGGCAGTAACATCACCACCGCCGTTAAAGTAGCCCACGGACATCAGGGGAGTAGCGTAAGCAACTGACGCGCAAAGCAAGGGTAAGGCTGCCAGCAATGGCAAACGTTTCATAGGTGTTCCTCTTTGACAGAATAAAAATAACCACGCCACAGAAAAAGCGTGGCGAAAAAACAGCCTGAAAAGCATAGCATTGCCGCTTCGCTGGTGATGCGAGGGAGTTCACTTTATGGGGATCGGAGTGGAAATACCGGGAAAGGCGAAGCCGCCCCCCGGCATAAAAGACTACGCCTGCGTCTCCAGCCAGTCTGCCAGCGTATACAGCGTCGCGCCTTCAGCGGCCATATCCATAAACGCCTGCGCGCTGTCCTGCGGTTGAATGTTCACCCCGCGACAGCCGTCGGTGATGACGCTGACCGTATAACCCAACTGGAGCGCGTCCAGCACGGTAAACTTCACGCAGTAATCGGTTGCCAGACCCAGCACAATCAGCTCGGTGATTTCGTGGTGACGTAACCACGCGTCCAGCGCCGTTTTGTGGCGATGTCCGTTATCGAAAAAGGCGCTGTAGCTGTCAATAGCCGGGTTTTCGCCTTTATGAAACACCGCGTCGATGGCTTTCTGATTCAGCAGCGGATGTAGCGCGGCGCCTTCCGTTTGCTGCACGCAGTGATCGGGCCAGAAGGTTTGCGCCAGACCGTCGAGCTCACCCTGGCTGAAGGGTTCAACGCCGTGCTGGCTGGCAAAACTGCCATGGTAGGCCGGATGCCAGTCCTGGCTTGCGACAACGGCTTCACCGCGCGATTTACACCAGTCAATCAGGGTATTGGCCACGTCGACCGTGCTGTCACCTTCTGCGACGGCCAGTGCGCCGCCCGCGCAGAAATCATTTTGCAAATCGACCAGTAACAGGGCGCGTTGCTTCATGAGGTCTCCTTATTCGTCCGGGGTCAGTTCGCCGCGCAGGTTTTGCATCATGGCGCTGCGAATGGACTGGATGTCCAGATCCTGACTCAGTAAATAATGAAGTTTAGTCAGTGTGGCCTCGACGGTCATATCGAATCCGCTGATCACCCCCGCATGCGCCAGGGCGTTGCCGGTGGCATAGCCGCCCATATTGACCTTGCCGGACATACATTGCGTCAGGTTAACCACCACAATCCCGCGCTCGCTCGCTTCCTGCAGCTCTTTCAGGAATTCACTGTTCTGCGGCGCGTTACCCACACCGTAGGAGCGCAAAATCAGCGCTTTTACCGGCTGGCGCAGGAAGTTACGCACCACATCAGCAGAGATGCCCGGATAAATGGTTACCACACCGATCGGCTGCGGAGTGATCGGGTGAACGATCAGCTCGCCTGAGGTGGTCGGCGCAGGCGGCGTGCCCAGACGACGAATATGAATACCCGCTTCCAACAGCGGTTGCAGGTTTGGTGAGGCGAAGGCGTCAAACCCATCGGCGTGCGCTTTGGTTGTACGGTTGCCACGATACAGACGGTTGTTGAAGAACAGCGAGACCTCGTTAATCGGGTAGTTCGCCGCCACATAGAGAGAGTTAAGCAGGTTAATCTGTCCATCCGAGCGCAGTTCCGCCAGCGGAATTTGCGAGCCGGTGACAATCACCGGTTTGCTCAGGTTTTCCAACATGAAGGAGAGCGCCGAGGCGGTAAAGGCCATGGTGTCGGTACCATGCAGGATCACAAAGCCGTCGTACTGGTCGTAATGGGCTTTGATGTCATCCGCGATATGCTGCCAGTCTTCCGGCGTCATGTCGGAGGAGTCCATCAGCGGCTCGTACTCGTGGATGGTAAAGTCAGGCATTTCCGGGCGGTGGAATTCCGGCATCAGGGCAAGCTGACGTTGAAGATGACCGGACACAGGAATATAGCCGTTTTCAGAGCGCTGCATCCCGATGGTACCGCCAGTGTAGGCTACATAAATCGATTTCTTCTGCATGGTAGTGATTTCTTGTTCTTCAAAAGAAAAAAATCCCCTCTTCACCGGAAGAGGGGACGGGGTTTAACGTACGTTTGCGCAGGTCAGGCAAAACGCGTAACGACTTTGTGGATCATTAAACGCCGCGAGCTTATCGCTTTCCGCTTTCATCGCTTTAGCGGCCGTGGCGACAGGCGCTGGCAGATAAGCCTGCAGCGCTTCCGGCAACATGGCGCGCACGGAGACGGACATGCTGTCCATCACCATATCGAAGAACGACGGCTCATCCTGATAGTATTCAACATGCCACTGTTTGAGCTTCGCCAGTTCGGCGGCTTTCTTCACCGCGTCATCAAAGTCACCCAAGCTGTCGACCAGGCCGTTGCTCTTCGCATCCTGTCCTGTCCAGACGTGGCCCTGGGCAATTTCGTCGATCTGCTGCGGCGTCTTTTTACGCGAGTCAGCGACCAGGGTGATAAAGCGCTTGTAGCCATTCTCAATGCTGAGCTGCATCATCTCGGACACTTCAGGTGGCAAGGATTTGGTTACCGACACATCCGCCAGCGGTGAAGTGGCCACACCATCCGTATGCACACCCAGGTAATCCAGGCTGTTCTCTACCGTGTTGATCACCCCGAAGATGCCAATTGATCCGGTCAGGGTGCTTGGGTTAGCGACGATGTAGTTAGCCGGGGTTGAGATCCAGTAACCGCCGGAAGCCGCCATGCCGCCCATGGAAACCACCACCGGTTTACCTGCTGCACGCGCAGCGGCCAGCTCGGCACGGATCACTTCAGAGGCGCTGACGCTGCCCCCCGGGCTGTTCACACGCAGCACAATCGCTTTCACTTTCGGGTCAAGACGCGCGTCACGGATCTGCGACGCGGTGGTATCACCCCCGACGTTCCCCGGAGTCTCCTGACCGTCCATGATTGCGCCATTGGCGAAGACAACCGCAACGCTGTCACCGCTCTCATCCGGCTTTTTCGCCGCGTAATCGTACATGCTGATCGCGCTGTAATTTTTATCCTCTTTGCTCCAGCCGAACTGTTTGCTCAGGGACTTTTCGATCTCCGCGCTGGTTCCCAGGGCATCGACCAGCTTGTTATCAAGCGCATATTTCGCGGTATCGCCGTCAACCTTGCGCAAGCCGTCCAGCACGCCCTGAGCACCAGGGAAGACCTGTGCAGGGGTAATCTGGCGGTTACTGGCAACCGTGGTCAGATAGTTCTGCCACAGCTCACCAATCCAGCGGCTGTCCGCTTCACGGGCGGCAGGAGACATGTCATCACGGATAAATGGCTCCACGGCAGATTTATACGTACCGACGCGGAACACGTGGGTGGTGACCTTCAGCTTGTCGAGCAGAGATTTGTAGTAAAGCCCGTTCGTGGCAAAGCCGTGCAGGTCGACCGTACCCTGAGGCGAAAGCCAGATTTTATTGGCAAAGCTCGCCAGATAATATTGCCCCTGGCTGTAGCTGTCGCCTATTGCGATCACCGGTTTACCGCTGTCACGGAATTCACGCAGGGCTTTGCCGATGTACTGCATGGAAGGCTGGTCGGCCCCGGCAAAATCTTTCAGATCCAACACGATACCCGTAATGTTGCGATCATCTTTTGCCTGACGAATGGTATCGACAATATCGAACAGGGAGTTTTCCTGCAGGCGGTCCGAGGTAGCGCCGAATAGCTGACGACCAATCACTCCCAGACGATTGCTGGTGGAAGGCTTATCGACAATCACGCCGGTGATGTCGAGCAGCAGCGCGCCGCGCGTCGAATGCTGTGACTGGTTTGCGTTACTGATGTGCATCCAGATGCCCGCGCAAACCAGCACCAGGAGGATGAAAACGAGGTTCATCACCAGGTTGCGGACGAAATTGAGCAGTCGCCACGTCCATTTAAAGAAACCGGCAAAGATTCGCCAAAGGGTTCGCATGTATTCTCCCTAACCAGAAAATGACTGTTTCCGTCGCCACTGGACGGTAATGTTGGGTTATCGTAATGACCCAACCGCCACTTGTCAGCAGGAATCGCCTGCCAGGCTGTAACAAAATCTGCCGTCGTGTTAATTTTGTGAGTAAATTTCAAGAAAGGAGTTAACCAATGGACGCACTTGAACTGCTTGTTAACCGCCGTAGCGCGTCACGTCTGGCGGAACCTGCGCCAGCGGGTGAGCAGCTGGAGAACATTCTGCGTGCCGGTATGCGTGCGCCGGATCACGGCACACTTCAGCCGTGGCACTTCTTTATTATTGAAGGTGAAGGCCGCGAGCGCTTCAGCCAGCTGCTGGAGCAGGGGGCGGTTGCCGCCGGTCAGGATGAGAAAGGGATCGATAAAGCCCGTAATGCGCCGTTCCGTGCGCCGATGATTATCGCCGTCGTGGCGAAGTGTCAGGCGGAGCATAAAGTGCCGGTATGGGAGCAGGAGATGTCGGCGGGATGCGCGGTGATGGCGATGCAGATGGCCGCTGTTGCACAAGGCTTCAACGGTATCTGGCGTACCGGGCCACTGACTGAAAGCCCGGCGGTGCGCGACGGACTCAACTGCGGCGAGCATGACAAAATCGTCGGTTTCCTCTATCTCGGCACCCCTCAGCTTAAAGCCTCCAGCACCATTAGCGTGCCGGACACCACGCCTTTCGTCAGCCGTTTCTGATAACGCGCGCTAAACTGTCTGGATTCTGAGCATCTGCCGCAGAATTCAGACAGTCATACTTACCTCTTTAAGGAATGAGCGCTACCATAGCGCGATTGCATTGACAGGAGATGTCCATGAGCGAGCAAACCATTCGTTTAACGCAATACAGCCACGGAGCCGGTTGCGGTTGTAAAATTTCCCCCAAAGTGCTGGAAACCATCCTGCACAGCGAACAGGCGAAGTTTGTCGACCCGAACCTGCTTGTTGGCAACGAAACGCGTGACGATGCAGCGGTTTATGACTTGGGTAACGGCACCAGCATTATCAGTACCACTGACTTCTTTATGCCGATTGTCGATAACCCGTTCGATTTCGGGCGCATCGCGGCGACCAACGCCATCAGCGATATCTTCGCGATGGGCGGTAAACCGATTATGGCGATTGCGATTCTGGGCTGGCCGATCAACACCCTGGCGCCAGAAATAGCCCGCCAGGTGATTGAGGGCGGACGCTTTGCCTGCCAGCAGGCGGGGATTGCCCTGGCCGGTGGTCACTCTATTGATGCGCCGGAGCCGATCTTCGGTCTGGCGGTCACGGGCGTGGTGCCTACCGAGCGCGTCAAACGCAACAGCACCGCGCAGGCGGGTTGCAAGCTGTTCCTCACCAAGCCGCTGGGCATTGGCGTGCTGACCACCGCCGAGAAAAAATCCCTGCTGAAACCCGAGCATAAAGGTCTGGCAACGGAAGTGATGTGCCAGATGAACCTGGCCGGTGCCGCTTTCGCCAATATCGACGGCGTGAAGGCGATGACCGACGTCACCGGTTTTGGCCTGTTGGGGCATCTCTCTGAAGTGTGTCAGGGCGCGGGTGTGCAGGCGCAGGTCTGGTATCAGGACGTGCCGAAGCTGCCAGGCGTGGAAGCGTACATTGCCCAGGGCGCCGTGCCGGGCGGTACTCAGCGTAACTTTGCCAGCTATGGTCATCTGATGGGCGAAATGCCTGAAGAGTGGCGTAACCTGCTGTGCGATCCGCAAACCTCGGGTGGTCTGCTGCTGGCAGTCACGCCGGAGTCAGAAGCCGAGGTGCAGGCAACGGCCGCCGAGTTTGGTATTACCCTGACGGCGATCGGCGAACTGGTGACCGCGCGCGGTGGCCGACCGATGATTGAGATCCGTTAATTCGATGCGGTTGTTTATTGCCGAAAAGCCGAGTCTGGCTCGTGCCATCGCCGATGTGCTGCCGAAGCCGCATCGCAAAGGCGACGGCTTTATTGAATGCGGTAACGGGCAGGTGGTCACCTGGTGCATTGGTCACCTGCTTGAGCAGGCACAGCCAGACGTCTACGACAGCCGCTATGCCCGCTGGAACCTCAACGATCTGCCTATCGTGCCGGAAAAATGGCGCCTGCAACCGCGCCCCTCCGTCACCAAACAGCTCAACGTCATTAAGCGCTTTCTGCATGAAGCGTCTGAAGTTGTCCACGCCGGTGACCCGGACAGGGAAGGACAACTGCTGGTGGATGAAGTGCTGGACTATCTGGAGCTGGCGCCGGAAAAACGCCAGCAGGTGCAGCGCTGCCTGATTAACGACCTCAACCCGCAGGCGGTGGAGCGGGCAATTTCGCGCCTTCGCGCCAACAGCGAGTTTATCCCGCTGTGCGTGTCCGCGCTGGCCCGTGCGCGCGCAGACTGGCTGTACGGGATCAACATGACCCGCGCCTACACGATCCTTGGGCGGAATGCCGGCTATCAGGGGGTACTCTCCGTAGGCCGCGTGCAAACGCCGGTGCTGGGGCTGGTGGTGCGCCGTGATGAAGAAATTGAAAACTTCGTTGCCAAAGATTTCTTCGAAGTGAAAGCGCACATCGTCACCCCGAAAGAGGAGCGTTTTACCGCCGTCTGGCAGCCGAGCGATGCCTGCGAATCGTATCAGGATGAAGAGGGCCGTCTGCTGCACCGTCCGCTGGCGGAGCACGTGGTCAACCGGATCACCGGTCAACCTGCCATCGTCACCAGCTATAACGATAAACGGGAATCCGAACCCGCACCGCTGCCGTTTTCACTTTCTGCCCTGCAGATTGAGGCCGCGAAGCGCTTTGGCCTGAGCGCGCAGAACGTGCTGGATATCTGCCAGAAGCTCTACGAAACCCACAAGCTCATCACCTATCCGCGTTCAGACAGCCGCTACCTGCCTGAAGAACACTTTGCCGGACGCCACGCGGTGATGAACGCCATCGGCGTGCATGCGCCGGATCTGCTGCCGCAGCCGGTCGTCAACCCGGATACCCATAACCGCTGCTGGGACGATAAAAAAGTCGATGCCCACCATGCGATCATCCCGACGGCGCGGGCCAGCAACGTCAACCTGACGGAGAACGAAGCGAAGGTCTATAACCTGATCGCGCGTCAGTATCTGATGCAGTTCTGCCCGGACGCGGTGTTCCGCAAGTGCGTCATTGAGCTGGAGATCGCCAAAGGCAAATTTATTGCCAAAGCGCGTTTTCTGGCGGAAGCGGGCTGGCGTACGCTGCTTGGCAACAAAGAGCGTGACGAAGAGAACGACGGCACTCCGCTGCCGGTAGTGGCTAAAGACGACGAGCTGCTGTGTGAGAAAGGGGAAGTGGTAGAGCGCCAGACGCAGCCACCACGCCATTTCACCGATGCGACGCTGCTCTCCGCCATGACCGGGATTGCCCGTTTTGTGCAGGACAAAGAGCTGAAAAAGATCCTGCGCGCCACTGACGGGCTGGGAACCGAAGCGACCCGCGCGGGGATCATCGAGCTGCTGTTCAAACGCGGCTTCCTGGAGAAAAAAGGGCGCTATATTCACTCCACCGAGCCGGGCAGGGCATTAATCCACTCCCTGCCGGAGCTGGCCGCCCGGCCGGATATGACGGCGCACTGGGAATCGGTGCTGACGCAAATCAGCGAGAAACAGTGCCGTTATCAGGACTTTATGCAGCCGCTGGTGGGGACGCTGTACCAGCTGATCGATCAGGCGCGCAGCACGCCGGTGAAGCGGTTCAGAGGAATGGTGGCACCGGGTGGTGGTGCGAAGAAACCGTTTAAAAAGAAAAAGAGCGCGGCCTGATACCCTCGTTTTTTTCCCTCTCCCTGTGGGAGAGGGCACCCGGCCGCACAATAAACTTTAAATCACACCCTGCCCAATCATCGCGTCCGCCACCTTCACGAACCCGGCGATATTCGCACCACGCACGTAGTTGGTTTGCGAGGCCTCACCGCCGTACTCTACGCAGGCGTGGTGAATATCCAGCATGATGTGGTGCAGACGGGCATCCACTTTCTCCGCTTTCCAGCCCAGACGCGCGGCGTTTTGCGCCATCTCCAGACCGGACGTAGCCACGCCGCCGGCGTTGGCGGCTTTGCCCGGTGCAAACAGTACGCCTGCTTCCAGGAACAGATCGGTCGCCTCGATGGTGGTTGGCATATTCGCCCCTTCGGCTACCGCTTTTACGCCATTGCTGATTAAGGTGCGGGCGGCTTCAACGTCCAGTTCGTTCTGGGTTGCACATGGCAGGGCGATATCCACCGGCACGCCCCACGGTTGTTTACCCTCAAGATAGGTCAGACCAAACTCGCGGGCATAATCGGCCACGCGGCCATCGCGGCTGGCTTTGATTTCACAAAGACGCGCCAGTTTCTCAGCCGTGAAGCCGGCTTCATCCACGACGGTACCGCTGGAATCAGACGCGGTGACCACGCGGGCACCAAACTGCATTGCTTTTTCGATAGCATATTGCGCCACGTTGCCGGAGCCGGAGACCGCCACGCGCATGCCTTCGAAGCCTAAGCCGTGGCGTTTCAGCATCGCTTCGGTGAAATAGACCAGACCGTAGCCGGTCGCTTCCGGGCGGATCAGGCTGCCGCCAAAGGAGAGTCCTTTGCCGGTAAAGACGCAGGCGCTGTTGTTTGAGAGCTTTTTCATCATTCCGGCCATAAAGCCCACTTCACGCCCGCCCACGCCGATATCACCGGCAGGGACGTCGGTGTCCGGGCCAAGGTGGCGATAAAGCTCGGTGATCAGCGCCTGGCAGAAACGCATCACTTCGCCTTCGCTTTTGCCTTTCGGGTCAAAATCACTGCCGCCTTTACCGCCGCCCATCGGCAGGGTAGTGAGCGCGTTTTTAAAGGTCTGCTCAAAGCCAAGGAATTTCAAAATCGACAGGTTCACTGAAGGGTGGAAGCGCATCCCGCCCTTAAACGGCCCGATAGCCGAGTTAAACTGCACGCGCCACGCGCGGTTCACCTGCACCTGATTGCGGTCGTCCACCCACGCCACGCGGAACTGGATCACGCGCTCAGGTTCGACGAGGCGCTCAAGCAAAGACATCTGACGATAACGTGGGTTTTGTTCCAGGAAGGGCCACAGGGTGGTCATTACTTCACGTACGGCCTGCGCAAACTCGCTCTGATGCGGGTCGCGCTGCTGAACATGGGTGAGAAAACTTTCCAGAGTGCGTGTCTGATCCATAGATATAAGAACCTCTTATGATAATTTCCGTATGTGTCTTATACGATTTGTGTTGTTTTTTTGACTATACCACCCGTACCGCTTTGCGAAGCAAGCAGAAATTTATGTCGAAAGGGAAATTAATGACCAGTGCGGCGTCATAACCAAAAGCGATGACGAGATAAATTAAAGGTTCCGCGATGATTAACCGTTATAGTCATTATCAGGACACAACAGGAAGAGAAGTCTATGAACCGTTACGTGATGACCGCGTTATGTTTGATGCTGAGCGCTGGCGCGCAGGCTGACCGCATTCGTCCGGATGTGGAAGTGAACGTACCGCCGGAGGTCTTTAGCTCCAGCGGCCAGAGAGCGCAGACCTGTAACCAGTGCTGCATCTATCAGGATCAGAACTACTCAGAAGGGGCGGTGGTGAAAGCGGACGGCATCCTGCTGCAGTGCCAGCGCGATGAACGCACCATCAGTACGAACCCACTGGTCTGGCGTCGCGTAAAAGAATAAAGGCTTCCAGCAGCGGAATATCCGCCGGGGCTAAGGGGTAGTCAAACGCCTCTTCAGGCGTACACCACACCAGGGCGCTGTGGTAGTGCGCCGTTAGTTCACCGCTGAAGTGGGGCACGTGCCAGGCGTGTAAATGGATTATCCGCTGTGACACTTCCCGCTGGTGGCTTGCCACGTAGTACGACGGTCGCGCGTGGATCCCCAACTCCTCCTGCAGCTCGCGGATCAGCGCTTCGGGCTGCGTTTCTCCGGCTTCCACCTTTCCACCGGCAAACTCCCACAGGCCCGGCTGATCGGCATGCATGGGGCGCTGCGCCAGTAAAATTTTATTGTCTTTTTCGATGATTGCCGCAACGACATCGAGTGTTTTCAGCATGGTCGTCAATACTTGATAGCGAAAAACACCATATTATCGTGCCCTTTCCAGGAGTCCAGTCGTCAGGAGAATTACGTGAAAGAGACATCCCCCTGGGTTGCCCCGGTTGAATCCCTTCCCGCCAGCCTCAAACCTATTGCCGCCATGCAGAAAAAACACTTTGGCGCAGTGCTTAACCCCACGCGCTGGTGGGGACGTATGCCGCGCCTTTTCTGGCTGGTGGCGCTGTTTGTCGGGTTTCTGGAGCGACGCAACGCCCGCCTGACGCCGGTGCTGCGCTCGCTGCTGATGACGCGGGTATCCCAGCTCTGTCACTGTGCATTTTGCATTGATGCCAACAGCCTGCGCCTGGCCGAACGCGCGGGCGCGCTGGATAAAGTGCAGGCCGTCAGCCAGTGGCGTGACGCCGCGCTTTTCAATGAGCAGGAGCGCGCGGCGCTGGCCTATGCGGAGGCCGTGACCGCCACGCCGCCGCAGGTGGATGAGGTGCTCAAACGCGAGCTCAAACGCCTTTTTACCGATGAGACGATTAGCGAAATGACGGCGCTGATTGCGTTTCAAAACCTTTCGGCCCGCTTTAATGCCGCCCTGGATATCCCGGCGCAGGGACTGTGCGACACGTTTAAAGGAAAGCCGCATGCTTGATCGACATATTCATCCCCGGGTAAAGCCCGCCCTTAACCGGCTGGCCTCCTGGCTGGATAAACCCGGCATCACGCCCGATGGCTTAACGTTAACCGGATTTGCCGCAGGCGTGCTGACGCTACCGTTTCTGGCGCTTGGCTGGTATCCGGCGGCCCTGGTCGCCATTGTGGTTAATCGCCTGCTGGATGGCCTGGACGGCGCACTGGCACGCCGCAGAGGGCTGACGGATGCGGGCGGGTTTCTGGATATCGCGCTCGATTTTCTGTTCTACGCGCTGGTGCCGTTTGGTTTTGCCCTCGCGGCTCCCGCTGAGAATGCGCTGGCCGCGGCCTGGCTACTGTTCGCCTTTATCGGAACCGGCAGCAGCTTTCTGGCCTTTGCCGCTCTGGCGGCGAAACACAATATCGATAACCCCGGCTATGCGCACAAGTCGTTTTACTATATCGGCGGATTAACGGAAGGGACGGAAACCATCGTGCTGTTTGTGTTGTGCTGCCTGTTTCCGGCGCACTTCACGATTCTCGCGTGGGTATTTGGCGCGTTGTGCTGGCTGACCACCACAACGCGCATCTGGAGCGGGTATCTGACGCTGCGTTCACTCACGCCCTAGCGCGAACTGTCGGGTCCGCGCTCGCCAGACGACACCGGGTTTTGCGGGTGGCTGCTCCATTCGTACCAGCCACCGTCATAGACGGAGATGTTTTTCCAGCCCATCGCCCGGGCATACATAAAGCCCTCAGAGGCTCGCCAGCCGGTACCGCAATAAAAGGCCACGTGCTGTTCTGGCAGGATGTTCCAGCTTTTCCACATGGCGGCGATGTCATCGGCGCTGCGCATGGTGCCGTCCGGGTTATGGAAATCTTCCATATGGGTGGCATCGCTTCCGGCATGACCCCAGCGGGCACCGGCAATTTCACCTTTGGGTTTGATGTAGCTGTAGCCGCTGGTTTCGCCAGTAAACTCCGGCCACGAGCGAATGCTGACCAGCGAAGCATCCTGGCGATGCAGCATCCCGCGCGCCTGCGCCATATCGATCATCAGCTGTGGCTGACCGGGGATCGGCGCGCCGAAATCGGGAGCGGGTTTGACATCAGCAGGCATCCCTCTTTCCACCGGCAGGTTGGCCTCTGACCACGCTTTCCAGCCACCATCAAGAATACGCACGTCCTTCACGCCCGCGTAGAGCATAATTTGTGCCACGCGGGCGGCGGCATAGACATCGCGACCATACAGAATGACGGTGGTATCGTGACGGATCCCGTGTTTTGCCAGCATCGCTTTCAGTTTGTCGTCAGAAACCTTATTCCACAGCGGCTCGCTTTCCACTTCGTTGGTATCAATATAATCCGCGCCGGGAATGTGGTTCAGCAGATAGAACTTTGGCGCACCCCAGGCGGCTTCAATCACTTTCCAGTCACCGGCCGGGGCGGCTGCCACCGGTTTGCCCTGCGAAAGCTGATAAATCCACTGCGGGTAAACGAGCTGTTCAAAGTGCGGCAGGCGCTGCAGACGCTCAGGGGACCGCAGGGCATCGCTGAGAACGGAAACCCGGGGATAACCGGCTTTCTTCAGGCGGGCGCTCACCGCCTGGTTGTCAGCGTCACTGCCGTAGAGGGCGATAGTCGTTGTGGGGGTAAGCTGATGCTGTTTTGCCCAGCGGCCAATCTGGTCGTCGCTCATCGCGCTCAGCCACGTGGCAGAGAGGTTAAGCGCAGCGGGCTCGTGCCCGGAGGGGGCGCTCAGCGTTTGCGGCCAGCCGTTATAAAACGCACTGGCACGGGTATCGATCGCCGCGCCGTGCTGTTCCTGAAGCTGAGCCAGTGTGAGCGAATGGGGCATATCAGCGGCCATGCAAGAGAGTGAGGCGAGGCCGCAAAGCAGGGCCAGCGCGGTCAGTTGAGAAACACGTTTCATCGAATAACCTGACGTCAGTAAAAGAGGGGGGCATTGTCGTCTCTCCTGAAAGGTAAAACATTGCGTTAGCACATTATTGCCAGCGAGAAATCTCAATCACCTCGCCACCCGGCGGAATATCTTCATCGTCATGCGTGACCAGCACCACCGGGATATTGCGTGCGCGCAGGGCATCAAACACCCATGTCCGAAAGGACGACCGCAGTGATTTATCAAGGCGGCTAAACGGTTCGTCCAGCAACAACGCCTGTGGCTCGGCAAGCAGAGCCCGCAGCAGGCTCACCCTGGCACGCTCCCCGCCGGACAGCGTGGCCGGATCGCTGGCATAGTGGCGATTTAGCCCGGCTGAATCCAGGGCCTGTTGCACCCTTTCCCGGCGAGCGCGTCCGGTTATTCGCGCCGGTAACGCCAGCAGCAGATTTTGCCCGACGCTGTACTGGTCAAACAGCAGTGCGTCCTGAAAGAGAATACCGATCCCGCGTTGCTCGACAGGCAGCCCGTCACAGCGGCGATCGTCAAGCCACAGCTCGCCCTGCGCCTGAAAGTCGTCAGACAGTGCCCCAACCATCCATGAGAACAGGGTCGATTTCCCGCTGCCGGACGGCCCCATCAGGGTGACGATTTCACCGCGAGGGACATAAAAGTTAACCTCACGGAACAGCGGCGCAATGGTGAGATTGTTGACCTTCAGCATTAACGTAATCCTCGTCGATAATGGCCTGCGAGCCGGGATAACAGTGCGGCAACGCCGAAGACGGCCCCTGTCACCAACAGAAGCCACAGCGCCCGGTTAGCCAGAATCGGGATGCTGCCGCCACTGCTGAGCGCTACGGTTTCGGTGGTAAGGGTGCTGAAACGCCCCGCGCCGAGCCAGAGTGTTGGCATGTATTGCGCCATGCTGACCGAAAATCCGGTTGCAAACGCCAGCAGCGCGGGGCGCAACAGCAGGGGACATTTGATCAGGCAGAAGACTTTTGTCCGCCGCCAGCCAAGCGTTCTGGCCGTGAGGAGAAGCCGCGGATCGATGCGCCGCCAGGCGGGTTGCAGTATCAGCAGCATCCACGGCAACACCCACAGCAGATGACTCCAGAGCACGGCGGCGTACTGCCCGTCGATACCCAGCCATAACGCCACCCTGTATTGCCCGGAAACCAGCGGCAGCGCAGGAAGGGCGAGAGGGAGCCAGACCCACTGCGCACCACGCCGCGGCCCCCATTCCAGCCAGAGCAGTATCATGATCAGGCCTATCAGGCTGGCGAGCAGGCCGAACGATAAGCTGGCACGCACGGCGCTAACATCATCCCACTGGGCCAGCATCAGCAGCACTCCGGCGCAAAGCATGCCGCACGCGGGGAGGATTCCGCTGAGCATACGGGCGGGCGGCGCGAGGGGGAACGTGCGTCGCACCCCTGTCAGCGCAGGCAACGTGCGACGCCACGCCTTCCAGATACCGAACCCCAGCGCCGAAAGCACGGCCAGCAGCGCGAGCATCAGCAGGCAGAGCAGCATTCCTTTCGTTTGCTGCTGCACGTCGCCCTGGGTCAGCCACTGCCAGGCCAGTACCGCCAGGGTAGGAGGATTCCCCGGCCCCAGGATAATGGCGACATCCACAACAGAGAGGGACCAGGCGAGCACCGCCAGCATTGTGGCACCCAGCGCCGGCGCGATCTCCGGGATAACCAGCCAGCACAGTCGCTGGAACCGCCCGTATCCCAGGGTTTGCAACACGACATTCTGGCGACCCAGCCGGGTTTCAGGTAACACCGCGTATATCGCCCACAGCACGAAGGCGCTCTCCTTGACGGCGAGAGTCAGCCCCAGCCCAATCCCGTAGCGATCCAACATCGGGGAGCAGCGTGTACAGAGCTGATAAAACAGACCGCCTTCGGCAAACGTCAACAACACGCTGGTGGCGAAAGCAACGTGGGGAACGGCCAGCAGCCACGGGAAACGGGTACACAGACGACGCCAGCGCTCACCGGGCCAGAGCGTGGTGACGAAAATCAGGGCGATAAACAGGGCGCCGAGAGTGGCAATCAGCGTGGATACCAGGGTGGCGGCGAGCGCCTGCGGGATCTGCGGGTCGTCAAACAGGCGTTGCCAGTTTCCTGCCGACAGCGCCGGAGTCAACAGCATGGCGGCGGCGGGAACAAGCGGCAGATACACTGCCGCCATCGCCAGCCAGATGAGTGCGCTCAGCGGGTGCCGTAACGACGCAGCCATTCCTGCTCCAGCGCGTTAACCCAGGCTGCGTGTGGCTCCGCAAGCATCCGCGGAAGCCCTTGTGGCGTGTGGGCCTGAAGCTGTTTTGCTTCATCTGCGGGCAGCGTGTTCGCCTGCAGTACGCTCGGATCGCCCCAGATAGCCGGGTCGGCTTTGCGGATCTGCGCCTGAGGTGAGAGCAGGAAATTGGCAACCACCCTGGCCCCCGCACTGGCGCTGGCGTTCGTCGGGATGGCAACAAAATGAACGTTACCGATCATCCCGTTGTGAAAACCAAAGCTGTAGCTGTCGGCAGGCAGTTCACCGCTGGCCACTTTTTGCAGCGCATGTGCCGGGTTAAAGGTCAGCGACAGGCTCAGACTGCCGCGGGCGAGCAGGGTATCCATCCGCGCAGGTGAAGGCGGGAAATCTTTTCCTTCTCGCCACAGCAGCGGGTGGAGTTTGTCGAGGTAGTCCCAGAGCGGCGCGGTAACCAGTGCAAAGGTGTCATCGGGCGCGCGTTTCAGCGCATCGGGCCGGGAGGTGAGCGTGAGAAGCAACTGTTCCAGAAACGCGGTGCCGGTAAAATCAGGCGGACGAGGATAGCTGATTTTACCCGGATGCTGCTTGGCCCAGGCCAGTAATCCCTGCGGGTCTGACGGTGGAGTGGGCATGCTCGCTTTGCGGGCGATAAAGGTGAGCTGCGCGCCACCCCACGGAGATTCTGCGCCCTCGGTTGGCAGGGCGAAATCTTCCGTGACCGGTTTGCCCGTGTCGACATAACGCCAGTTAGGCAGCGTCTGTGCCCATCCGGTTTGCAGCAGGTTAGCCTCTTTCAGCGTGCGGAAATTCTCACCGTTAACCCACAAAAGATCCACCGAGCCATGGGTCTTACGCCCGGCGGCAGCTTCTGTCTGGATCCGTTTTACCGCATCCGCCGCATCGGCCAGGTGGACAATGTTGAGGTTGACAGCGTAGTGCGTTTTCATCTCGCCGCTGACCCAGTCGAGGTAGCGGTTAACCGCCTGATCGCCTCCCCAGGCGTTAAACCAGACGGTCTGGCCTTTGGCCTGTTGTTGGATAACGTGCCAGCTGTCGGCGGCACACAGAGGAGTGGTCAGCAGCAGACCGGTCAGAAACGCGCAAAAACGCACACGGCGCATAATGCCTCCTTAAATATGCTTAAGTTAAAATATGTCATATTAAATCATAATTTAATATTCTATCCTATATACGGAAGACGTGCTTAAGGAAAGGATAGTCTTCGTATATTTTCTTTTCGCTATGTTTTGCTAACTCACTACTGTTTTTTACTTAAGTTCACATCCTAAAGCAAATATTAGAATATATAACCTTCATAAATTGATGATACGCAATATTAATACGTGTTAATAAAAAGATTGGCGAGGCATAATGCAATGTGTTAAAATTGTATAAGGTAGTGATTTAATTTGTTGTTACTAACTTGTATTATGGATTGATTTCAATGAATGAATTTGTTTTGGATGCTAAAAATACGCTAGAAAAGATCTCATCTTTCAAATGCGCTTCTTATAAAGAGTTGAGCGATGGTTCTTTAATTTTTCAACTGGACTTTGAGGGAGACCAGTTTTTTGGAATGCTCAAGCATTTTCTTGATGAATATTTGCTTATTAATATTACCAACCCTATAACTTATATTGATGATGAAGCGGCAATAGTCAATTTTGAAATAGCAAATGATTTCAATAAAAAAGCAATTGGGGTTAAAGGTGTAATTGCTGATCTTGAAAAGAAACAGGTCATGTTTTCTAGGGAAGAGGTTATTCGTATTAAAGATAGGTTCAACAAAGATTTAATTGATGAACGTATTAAGTTTTCCATTTCTTTACTTCATAAGTCATTGGAAATTTTTTCTTTAAGCATGGATGAATTTGAAAATGGCCGAGAAGAGAAGTGATACTGGACTATTCATTATTGGCTGGATAGCAACTGCACTCGCTGTTGGATTACCACTTATATTTTTGCTATGCATTCAGAAATATTACCCTGAAGCTTACCGCCAATATGGTGATAAAATCGCAATAATAGCTTATTTGATTGCATCATTTTTTAGTGGACTTTATACTTCGTACAGAGTTTCATGTAAGGCAGATGAAAAAGATCTGATTATCAACGGCCTTAGAAATGAAATTGATGAATCTAAAAAGGCTTATCAGAGTCTTTCACCAAAAGAAAAAATAATTTCTTTGCTACATGAGATACATACTAAGTCTGGTGGCTTGAATAAAACAGCAATTCAGAAACTATTAATAGATAAAATTGGTGAAATAAACAATGATTCATCCTTCAACACACGCTATGATGGAGCGTTGTGTGTGAGTGATGAACAATTTAAAGCGAAAACAAAATTACCAATCAATTTAAATTCAGCTTACAAGTCTGAAAAATTGGATGAGTATAAACAAGCGAATATTAAATTTTCTTCTAAACGGAGATTGTAAATTTAAAAACTCCCATTATATTCTTAACTAATATAATGGGATTTTTTTTATTTTTATCGGCATTAAATACCGTATTTGATACTATTAATGGTAATTTATTTTATTTTAAATTTTCTGAATAGCCATCGGCTCATCAGCGGTAATAACCCCAGTAGTGTAAAGGCTAACAGCATGCCCGGCGACAGAATATCGCGCAGCGAGGTGATTTTTCCCAGCTCGCGGCCGGCGTTGAGGAAGATAACCGTTGCGGGCAGCATGGCGAGCTGGCTGACCCACCAGTACCGACGCACCCCAATACGGGTCAGCCCCATCAGCAGATTGACCAGAAAAAACGGGAACAACGGCATCATCCGCAGGGCGAATAGATACCCTGCGCCGTCACGCGCCATCCCCGCGTTCACCGTTTTCATCTGTTGGGCAAACCGTCGCTGAACCCAGTCGCGCAGCAGATAACGGCTGGCAAGCATCGCGAGCGTGGCGCCGAGCGTGGAGGCAAACGACACCAGCAGCGTCCCCTTCCACAGCGTAAACAGCGCGCCGCCCAGCAGAGTCAGTATCGCGGCACCGGGGATAGACAGGGCGGAAACCACCACATAGAGCGCAAAAAAGATCAGCGCACTTTGCTGCGGGGCGTGTTCGACGCAGGCGAGCAAGGTCTGCTGATGCGTTTTGACGGTTTCAAGAGAGAGCGTGCCCGGAGGAAGAGTGAGCCACGTCAGCATAAAGGCGCCCAGCAGGGCGCACAGTACGACAATTTTTCGAATGTTCACACGGGGTTACAGCTTGAATTTCGCCCACACCGGCGCGTGGTCCGACGGTTTTTCCATGCTGCGGATATCGTAGTCGATCCCGGTTTCAATGCAGCGTTCCGCCAGCGGGGAGCTTGCCAGCAGCAGGTCTATGCGCAGCCCGCGGTTGTCATCAAAGCCTTTTGAGCGGTAATCGAACCATGAGAAGCGATCCTGGGTGTCCGGGTTAGCCGTGCGGAAGGTATCCACCAGACCCCAGCTCAGCAGACGATCCATCCACTCCCGCTCTTCCGGCAGGAATGAACATTTGCCGGTGCGCAACCAGCGTTTGCGGTTCTCTTCACCAATGCCGATATCCAGATCGGTCGGGCTAATATTCATGTCGCCCATGATCAGCACCGGATTCTCTTTTTTCAGTTCGGTGGTCAGGTAATTCTGCAGATCCTGATAAAACTTCGCTTTCGCCGGGAATTTGGTCTCATGGTCACGGCTCTCCCCCTGCGGGAAATAGCCGTTGATCACGGTGATATTGCCGAGCGCTGAAGGAATTTCCGCCATGATGATCCGGCGCTGCGCTTCTTCGCCATCACCCGGGAAGCCGCGGCGGACGGAAACCGGCGTCTCTTTGGTCAGCAGGGCAACGCCGTAATGCCCTTTCTGCCCGTGATAAAAGACGTTGTATCCCAGTTTCACCACCTCTTCGAGGGGGAACATATCGTCGTGAACTTTTGTCTCCTGCAGGCCGATCACATCAGGCTGATGTTGTTCAACAATCGCTTCAAGCTGGTGAGGGCGGGCACGCAGGCCGTTGATATTAAAAGAGACAAATTTCATAGTCGCTGCCAGTGCAAGGTGAATAGTGCATGGATGGTAGCAGAATTTGCGTCGTCTGTTACGGGGATTGACCAATAACTGCGACAGATAATGCCAACGGTGCAATATTTGCACCATTCTGACGCGCTTCGCCCTTAAAAGGGGCGTAAATGGCCGATAAATTTCGCGAGCGATCACAATTCCAGAATTATATTTGGCCTCTGCATACTCTTTCTGATTTTCATGCGGCAAAGCGCCGCTTGTCGTAAAAATATTCACTTTTTATGCACTAACAGTGAATAACTCCATGTTGTAACTTATTGATATTCTGTTACCCCCACCCGTTTATGCATTTTTATCGCTGGCTGGCACGAAGGCTGCAATCTACATTCACAGTGCAAACACTCAATTATTTAACATTCAAATAACTTTTTATTTACCGGATGAGGTCGCTATGTCTCTGTCAATTACGCGTGAAAATTTCGATGAATGGATGATGCCGGTTTACGCTCCGGCGGCTTTTATTCCGGTTCGTGGGGAAGGCTCGCGCCTGTGGGATCAACAGGGTAAAGAGTATATCGACTTTGCGGGCGGGATTGCGGTTAACGCGCTGGGCCATGCACACCCGGCGCTGCGCCAGGCGTTAAACGACCAGGCGGCGAAGTTCTGGCACACCGGGAACGGCTATACCAACGAACCGGCGCTGCGTCTGGCGAAAAAACTGATCGACGCGACGTTTGCGGAGAAAGTCTTTTTCTGCAACTCGGGCGCGGAGGCGAACGAAGCGGCACTGAAGCTGGCACGCAAATATGCGCACGATAAATTCGGTGTGCACAAGAGCGGGATTGTGGCCTTTAAGAACGCGTTCCATGGCCGTACGCTCTTTACCGTCAGCGCAGGGGGGCAGCCGTCCTACTCGCAGGACTTTGCGCCGCTGCCGCCGGATATCCGCCACGGGGTGTATAACGATCTGCAGTCAGCCCGCGAGCTGATCGACGACACCACCTGCGCGGTGATCGTTGAGCCAATGCAGGGAGAAGGCGGTGTGCTGCCCGCACAGAAAGCGTTCCTGCAAGGGCTGCGCGAACTGTGCGACCGTCACAACGCGGTACTGATTTTCGATGAAGTGCAGACCGGCGTAGGCCGTACCGGTGAGCTGTATGCGTATATGCACTACGGCGTAACGCCGGACGTTCTCTCAACGGCGAAAGCGCTGGGCGGCGGCTTCCCGATTGGCGCGATGCTGACCTCCGATAAATTCGCCGGCGTAATGGTCGTGGGCACGCATGGCACCACCTATGGCGGTAACCCGCTGGCAACGGCCGTGGCCGGACAGGTTCTGGATATCATCAATACACCGGAAGTGCTGAAGGGGGTTAAACAGCGTCACGACTGGTTTGTGGAGCGTCTGAACGCCATTAACAGCAAGACCGCTCTGTTTAAAGAGATTCGTGGCCTGGGGCTGTTAATTGGCTGCGAACTGACGCCGGAGTTTGCCGGAAAAGCTAAACTTATTTCACAGGAAGCGGCGAAACAGGGCGTGATGGTGCTGATTGCCGGTGCCAACGTGGTGCGTTTTGCCCCTGCGCTGATTGTCAGCGAGGAAGAGGTGAGCACCGGTTTAGACCGTTTTGCGCTGGCCTGTGAACGTGTGAAATCCGGGGTGTCATCATGATGGTCATCCGTCCCGTTGAGCGCGGCGATCTCGCCGGGCTCATGCAGCTTGCCGGTAAGACGGGGGGCGGGCTGACCTCGCTTCCTGCCGATGAAAAAACGCTGTCGGCGCGCATTGAGCGCGCCCTGCAAACCTGGCAGGGGACGTTGCCAAAAAGCGAACAGGGCTATGTGTTCGTGCTGGAAGATACCGACACGGGGACCGTAGCCGGGATCTGCGCCATCGAAGTGGCCGTTGGCCTTAACGACCCGTGGTACAACTACCGCGTGGGCACCATGGTTCATGCCTCGAAAGAGCTGAACGTCTATAATGCGCTGCCGACGCTGTTTCTCTGTAATGACCACACCGGTGCCAGCGAGCTTTGCACGCTGTTCCTTGATCCGGCGTGGCGTAAAGAGGGCAACGGGTATCTGCTCTCCAAATCGCGCTTTATGTTTATGGCCGCTTTCCGCGATCGTTTTAACGAAAAGGTGGTGGCTGAAATGCGGGGCGTGATCGACGATAAAGGTTATTCGCCGTTCTGGGAGAGCCTGGGCGAGCGTTTCTTCTCGATGGAGTTCAGCCGGGCAGACTATCTTTGCGGCACCGGACAGAAAGCGTTTATCGCTGAGCTGATGCCGAAACACCCTATCTATACTCATTTCTTAACCCCGGAAGCACAGGCGGTGATTGGCGAAGTCCATCCGCAAACGGCGCCTGCCCGCGCGGTGCTGGAGAAAGAAGGCTTCCGCTACCGTAACTATGTCGACATCTTTGACGGCGGGCCGACGCTGGAGTGCGACATCGACCGCGTGCGCGCGATCCGTAAAAGCCGACTGGTTGACGTCTCTGAAGGTCAGCCCGCGCCGGGTGACTGGCCGGCGTGCCTGGTGGCGAACGAAAATTACACCAACTTCCGCGCCATGCTGGTGCGTACCAACCCGAAATGTGAACGTCTGGTGCTGACGGCTGCAGAACTGGATGCCCTGAAATGTAATGCCGGCGATACGGTTCGCCTGGTGCGACTCTACCCTGAGGAGAAAACAGCATGACTTTATGGATCAACGGAGACTGGGTAACGGGCGAAGGTGAACAGCGAGTGAAGACCAATCCGGTCGGCAACGAGGTGCTCTGGAAAGGTAATGATGCCAGCGCCGGGCAGGTTGAACAGGCCTGCCACGCCGCGCGCCGCGCGTTTCCGGCGTGGGCGAAACAGCCGTTCACTGTGCGCCAGGGGATTGTCGAAAAGTTTGCGTCTCTGCTGGAAGCGAACAAAACCGAGTTGACCCGCACGATCGCCCTGGAGACCAGCAAGCCACGCTGGGAAGCGGCGACTGAAGTGACGGCGATGATCAACAAAATCGCCATCTCGGTAAAGGCGTACCATACCCGCACCGGCGAGCAGCATACCGAAATGGCTGACGGCGCGGCCACGCTGCGCCATCGCCCCCACGGCGTGCTGGCGGTGTTTGGCCCCTACAACTTCCCGGGGCATCTGCCAAACGGGCATATTGTGCCCGCACTGCTGGCGGGAAATAGCGTCATTTTCAAACCGAGTGAATTAACGCCGCTGACCGGTGAGGTGGTGGTGAAGCTCTGGGAGCAGGCGGGTTTGCCGCCGGGCGTGCTGAACCTGGTGCAGGGCGGGCGTGAAACCGGCCAGGCGCTGAGCGCGTTAAGTGATATTGATGGCCTGCTGTTTACCGGCAGCGCCGGGACGGGCTATCAGCTGCATCGCCAGCTGGCCGGGCAGCCGGAAAAAATTCTGGCGCTGGAGATGGGCGGAAACAACCCGCTCATTGTGGAAGATCCTGATGATATTGACGCGGCAGTCCACCTGACCATCCAGTCGGCCTTTATTACTGCCGGTCAGCGCTGCACCTGCGCGCGTCGTCTGCTGGTGAAGCGCGGGGCGCAGGGCGATGCGTTCCTCAGGCGTCTGGTTGAGGTGAGCGCGCGTCTGGTGCCTGCGACGTGGGATGCCGACCCGCAGCCGTTTATCGGCGGGCTCATCTCCGAACAGGCGGCGCTGAACGTTCTGAAAGCCTGGCAGGACCATGTCTCACGCGGCGCGAAAACCTTGCTGGAGCCGAAGCAGGTTCAGCCGGGCACGTCGCTGCTGACGCCGGGCATTGTTGAGATGAGCGGCGCGAGCAACGTGCCGGATGACGAGGTCTTTGGACCACTGCTGTGCGTCTGGCGCTATGACGATTTTGACAGTGCCATTACGATGGCCAACAACACCCGCTACGGCCTGTCGAGCGGTCTGATTTCACCGCAGCGCGAGAAGTTTGATCAGCTGCTGCTCGAAGCGCGCGCCGGGATTGTGAACTGGAACAAACCGCTGACCGGTGCCGCGAGTACCGCCCCGTTTGGCGGCGTAGGAGCTTCCGGGAACCATCGCGCCAGCGCGTGGTATGCCGCAGATTACTGCGCGTGGCCGATGGCGAGCCTGGAAACACCCGCGCTGACGCTGCCGGAAACGCTGAGTCCGGGTCTGGATTTTAGTCAGGGAGATCGCCATGAAAGCGCGTGAAGTCAATTTTGACGGACTGGTGGGGCTGACGCACCACTATGCTGGGCTCTCCTTTGGTAATGAAGCCTCGACGAAACACCGTTTTCAGGTCTCCAACCCGAAACTGGCGGCAAAGCAGGGGCTGCTGAAAATGAAGGCGTTATCGGACGCCGGTTTTCCGCAGGCGGTGATCCCGCCGCAGGATCGTCCAAACGTGGCGGTGTTACGTCAGCTTGGTTTTAGCGGTACTGATGAACAGGTGGTGGAGAAAGCGGGAACGCAGACGCCACACCTGCTCTCGGCGGCGAGTTCTGCCTCCTCAATGTGGGTGGCCAATGCGGCGACCGTTGCGCCCTCTGCCGATACGCTGGATGGCAAGGTCCATTTGACGGTGGCGAACCTGAACAACAAATTCCACCGCGCCACCGAAGCGGAGACCACGGAGCGCGTGCTGCGCGCCATTTTCCATAATGACGCCCATTTTACTGTCCATCCGGCTCTGCCGCAGGTGGCGATGTTTGGTGATGAAGGCGCTGCCAACCATAACCGTCTGGGCGGCGATTACGGCGAACCGGGGTTACAGCTGTTTATTTACGGGCGGGAAGAGGGTGGCCACTCTGCGCCAACCCGCTACCCGGCCCGACAGACGCTGGCGGCAAGCCAGGCCGTGGCGCGTCTGAATCAGGTCAATCCGTCGCAGGTGATTTTTGCCCAGCAGAACCCGCATGTGATCGACCAGGGCGTGTTCCATAACGACGTGATTGCCGTCTCTAACCGCCAGGTTCTGTTCTGCCACGAGCAGGCGTTCGCCCATCAGGAGAAACTCCTCGCCACGCTGCATGAACGCGTGCCCGGGTTTACGCCGATTCAGGTGCCGACGCAGGCGGTGAGCGTGCAGGATGCGGTTGAGACCTACCTCTTTAACAGCCAGCTGTTGAGCCGGGACGATGGCAGCATGATGCTGGTGCTGCCGCAGGAGTCCAGCGATCACCCGGGCGTGTGGCGTTATCTGACTGAACTGGTGAAAGCCGATAACCCGATTGCGGAACTGCGCGTCTTTGATCTGCGCGAGAGCATGGCAAACGGGGGCGGTCCGGCCTGTTTACGCCTGCGCGTGGTCCTGACGCCTGCCGAAATGCAGGCCGTTAACCCGGCAGTGATGATGAATGAGACGCTGTTTAACACCCTGAACGACTGGGTGGACCGCTACTATCGCGACCGGTTAACGCAGGCCGATCTGGTTGACCCGCAGCTGCTGCGCGAAGGCCGCGAGGCGCTGGACGCGTTAACCTCAATCCTGCAACTGGGTTCGGTTTACCCGTTCCAGCGCTAAAGGAGGCGCTATGGAAAATTTACTGGCGCTGACGCTGGCCGATGAAACGCCCTCACAACGTGAGGGGGAGGGCCCCTCATTCCACTGGCGGTGGCTGGGGCGCGGCGTGCTTGAACTGACACCGACCGCCAGGAGTGAACTGTCGCTTCTGCTCTCAACCGGCATTCACGGCAATGAAACGGCGCCCGTCGAGATTGTCGACATGCTGCTGCGCGCGTTGTATAGCGGGGAGATCGCGCTGCACTGCCGTCTGCTGGTGGTTCTGGGAAACCCGCCTGCGCTGGCGCAAAACAAACGCTATCTGGTGAGCGACATCAACCGCATGTTCGGTGGCCGCTGGTCGCAATTCCCACAAAGTGATGAAACGGCACGGGCGCAGTGGCTGGAGCAGATCGTCACCACCTTTTTCACCGACGCGGGGCCATCGCGCTGGCATCTCGATCTGCATACGGCGATCCGCGCCTCGTATCACGTGCGTTTTGGCGTACTGCCGCAGCGTAACCAGCCCTGGGAGGAAGATTTTCTGCGCTGGCTGGGGGATGCGGGGCTGGAAGCGCTGGTCTTCCATCAGTCGCCGGGGGGGACCTTCACGCACTTTACCTGCGAATGTTTCGGCGCGCTGGCCTGCACGCTGGAGCTGGGAAAAGCGCTGCCGTTTGGGCAAAACGATCTTACGCGCTTTGCCCCGACGCATCTTGCGCTGCGGGCGCTGCTGGGGGGGACGGAGCCGGAGCACACCAGCCAGCCCGTCGAGCGTTATCGGGTTGTGCAGCAGATCACCCGCCGTAGCGAGGCTTTCCAGCTACACATGGCGGCCCACACGCTCAATTTTACGCCGTTTCGCAAGGGAGCATTACTGGCGGAGGATGGCGACGAGCGCTATGAGGTGCAGAAAACAACCGAATATGTGCTGTTCCCCAACCCGTCGGTGGCCTTTGGTCTGCGGGCCGGGCTGATGCTGGAAAAAGTGTCCTGATCGTTTCCCCTCCTGTCTGCGGGAGGGGAATATTAAAACTATATTCTTAGCGATTAAGGCGATCGCATTTTCTTTGCAGAATATTCCTGGATAATTGCTTTATTATTAAACGGTAGTTGGTTATACTTCTGCACAATCTCTTAATAATCAGCTTATTGCATATTTTTGTTGCAACTCTCCACGCTTTATCCTTATTTCCTCCATATTTGGCGAAAATTTGTTTTTTACACTTTCATTGTTTTACCGTTGCTCTGACTAATTGACGATAAACCCCGTAAAGTTAATCTCGTCAACACGGCATAGCGCCGAAGAATAACTGAAAGTAAGGAAATAAATTATGCGTAAGTTTACTGCACTGTTTGTTGCTTCTACCCTGGCTCTGGGCGCTACCAGCATGGCGTTCGCCGCAGATACCGCAACCACCACTGCCGCGCCTGCTGAAGGCAAAATGATGATGCATCACAAAGGCAAGCCGGGTATGCACGAGATGATGATGTTCAAAGATCTGAACCTGACGGATACGCAGAAACAGCAGATCCGCGACATCATGAAAAGCCAGCGTGATCAGATGAAACGTCCTCCGCTGGAAGAGCGCCGCGCGATGCATGACATTATCGCCAGCGACAGCTTCGATAAGGCAAAAGCCGAAGCGCAGATCGACAAAATGGCTGAGCAGCATAAAGCCCGCATGCTGGCTCATATGGAAACCCAGAACAAGATCTACAACATTCTGACGCCGGAACAGAAAAAACAATTTAATGCCAATTTTGAGAAGCGTCTGACAGAACGTCCGGCAATGGAAGGTAAAATGCCAGCACCAACCGAATAATCGGTTCACTCTCTTAAGACCGCCGGGATCCTGTCTACAAAAGCGCAAATGCTGTGGACAGGACCGGCGGTTTTTTCTTTCTTACCCTCTTGTCTGCCGCAACAGGCGCGGTATTCTCCTGTCATCGCTCAGAGAATTCATGACGTTAGATTTTTTATCAGCGTTCGGCTAAGGCTTGCCCGCTCTGCTGCCGATACTACGTCTGTAACTATTCAATCATAACAAACAAGACAGCAACGATAGCAATATCCTTGCCCTGGCGCTCGTTGCGCCATTCAGGAGTGGTGATGGAGTTCTTTGATATCCGTAAAATGCCGGTCAGTCTCTGGCGCAATGGTGCTGGTGAGACGCGCGAAATTTGTTGTTTTCCTCCCGCGACGCGCGATTTTTTCTGGCGTGCCAGCATTGCGACCATCGCCAGCAATGGCGAATTCTCCTCCTTTCCCGGTGTTGACCGGGTTATCACCCTGCTGGAAGGGGGGGAAGTGACGCTGGATGCCGGTCAGGCGTTTTGCCATACCCTGAAGCACCATCAGCCCTTTTGTTTTTCCGGCGACCAGCCGGTAAAAGCGCTGTTAAGCGACGGGCAGATGTCGATGGACTTCAACATCATGACCCGGCGGGATTGCTGCCAGGCGAAAGTGCGGGTGGCGGACCGCACCTTCACTACCTTTGGCTCACGCGGGGGGGTGGTCTTCGTCTTAAGCGGTGCGTGGCAGTTGGGGGATAAATTGCTGACAGCCGATCAGGGCGCGAGCTGGGAGGAGGGAACCCACACCCTGCGTTTGCTGGAATCGCACGGCAGGTTATTATTCAGCGAAATCAACTGGCTGCCTGGTCATTAAGCACAATAACGTCAAACTCGCCGGTCAGCACGGGCTTACAGAGAATTTTGTAGCCATCATGGTCGAAGCCGGCGGGTGTGCGTAACAGGGTGGCGGCCTCCTGCAGATTATCGACCGCCCCCAGCCAGAACCAGTTATGAACGATGTGGTACTGCGTCATTGTCTCTCCCACCTCTTTTAGCGCAACGGCCCCTTCCCATGGCCAGCACTTCACGCTGATGGCCGCCAGCCCGCCAAGAAGCCGGGCGTGATGATCCTCGACGCTCTCTTTGCCGCAGCAGGCCCCCGCACAGCGTTTGAGCGCAGAGCGGAAACAGGCGCGTCCACGAGTGGTGGCCTCCAGCCCCAGCAGGCTGTAGCAAAGCTGCTGCTCGTCCGCCAGCGTTTGTAGCGCCTGTAGCGCCGCACGTTTGTTGGCGAACAGGCCGTACAGATTCGGTGCGTGCGAAAAATCGACGTCGCGCGCATAGACAACCTGCGGTTTGCCCGCGGTTATCTGTAGCGAGCAGAGCTGACGATTGCGGCGCAGACGCTTATTAAACAAGGGCTGTTGCTCTTTGATCAGCCGGGCTTCCAGTAAGAGCGCTCCCATTTCCCCTGCCGTCGGATACCAGCTGATGCGTCGCGACTGGCGGAGCATGGCGGCTTCGTCCGGCGTGCGCAGATGGGACAGCACCCGGCTGCGAATATTCACGCTTTTGCCGATATAGAGCGGCAGGGTGTCGCTTTCGCCATGAAAGATGTAAACGCCCGGCTGTTTAGGTAATTCCTCAAGCCAGGGGCGGAGATGTTCGGGATATTCATAGATAGCCGCCGCTTCAAACTCCAGACGCGGGGCAGATTGACGCCTGCTCACATACGACTCCATATACTGTTCAGGTATACAGTGTAGCAGGTGTAGGGTGGTTAAAAAAGAGCCGGGTCGCCTGATGCTCTCACCCCAACCCTCTCCCTCGGGAGAGGGCGCAAACACTAAAAACGGTAACCTGGGTTACCGTTTTGCTTTTATTTCTTCCAGAAATCGTCAAACACGGTAATGGGTGGGCGGCGTTTGTGCTCGGTTTTCAGATACCAGCCTTCGATAATCTTCGCGATACTCTCGTCCAGTTTCTTGCCTTCCAGATAATCATCGATGTTGTCATAGGTCACACCGAGCGCCGCTTCATCCGGCAGGGAAGGGCGATCGTCTTCCAGATCCGCCGTTGGCGCTTTCTTGTATAAATGCTCCGGGCAGCCCAGCGCAGCCAGCAGTTGTTTACCCTGACGCTTGTTCAAACGGAAGATAGGGTTAATGTCGGTGCCCCCGTCGCCATATTTGGTGAAGAAACCGGTGATGGCTTCTGCCGCGTGATCGGTCCCGACAACCACGCCTTTGGTCATGCCTGCAATGCTGTACTGCGCTTTCATACGTTCGCGCGCTTTTTCATTGCCGCGCACAAAATCGCTCAGCTCAATGCCCGCTTCGCGCAGCGCCTGTTCACTCGCCAGCACCGATCCTTTGATATTGACCGTCAGTACGCGGTCTGGCTGGATAAAGGCGATGGCATCCTGACAATCCTGTTCGTCTGCCTGCACGCCATACGGAAGACGCACGGCGATAAACTGCAGCGCTTCATCTCCCGTCTCTTCGCGCAGCTCTGAAATTGCCATCTGGCAGAGTTTGCCGGTCAGCGTCGAGTCCTGCCCGCCGCTGATGCCCAGTACCAGCGTTTTCAGAAACGAGTTCGTTTTTAAATAGGATTTTAAAAAATCAACGCTTCGGCGGATCTCTTCATTTGCATCTACCGCAGGCTTCGCGCCCAGCGCCTGAATAATCTCGTGTTGCAGAGCCATCACGCCCTCCATATGCAGACCATAAACAGAATGTGTTAACTGTTAAAACTAACCCTTCAGGCGTAAAACGACAAGGATCACAGTTTCGAGTGCGCTATTTTGCGGCGTTTTAGCAGCTTATCGTTGTTTTATTAGAATTTTCCGAAATTCGTCTGGCGTAACTCGCAAAGTTGAACAATAGTACTTTTTATCCCATGCTTAGATAACACGCTGATAAACAAGAGGACGGAATATGAACAAGAACGTAGCAGGAATTCTTAGCGCAGCGGCGGTACTGACTATGCTGGCAGGGTGTACGGCTTACGATCGCACCAAAGATCAGTTTACACAGCCGGTAGTGAAAGATGTCAAAAAAGGCATGACCCGTTCGCAGGTGGCTGCGATTGCCGGTAAGCCTTCGTCAGAAGTGACCATGATCCACGCGCGTGGTACCTGCCAGACCTATATCCTGGGTCAACGTGATGGTAAGGCAGAAACCTACTTTGTTGCTCTGGATGACACCGGTCACGTCATCAATTCCGGTTACCAGACCTGTGCAGAATACGATACCGATCCGCAGGCACCTAAGGCGCAGTAACCCTGCTTGCCTGAGGATGTTAACAAGCCGGCCTTTGGGCCGGTTTTTTTATGCATACGTAAATCTTATTTCTTTGCGCGAATTATTTGCCTGAAATGTGAAGGTAGTCAACAAGCCAGGTCAATGAGAGACAATTTAGGCCTGTGCAGAATTATCCCCCCTCTGTACCATTACGTATACTCACTCCAACGATAAACAACAGTCAGCACATTACCTGTCAGCCAGGAGAGCGAGTCGAGTGATAGCGAGACGGCAGGTAGTCATAAAAGAGGGAAATCATGATGGAAAAGAAACATATCTACCTGTTCTGCTCTGCAGGCATGTCAACGTCACTGCTGGTGTCGAAGATGCGTGCACAGGCCGAAAAGTATGAAGTGCCGGTGGTGATCGAAGCGTTCCCGGAAACGCTGGCGGGTGAAAAAGGCCAGACCGCAGATGTTATTTTACTGGGGCCGCAGATCGCTTACATGTTGCCAGAAATTCAACGTCTGTTACCGAATAAACCGGTCGAGGTTATCGACTCAGGGCTGTACGGTAAGATTGATGGTTTAGGTGTACTGAAAGCTGCTGTGGCAGCAATTAAAAAAGCTGCTAATTAATTTTTATTTTTCCCGTCAAAGAGTTATTTCACACACAATACGCCGCGACATACGTTGCGGCATTTAAGGGTATTTTCCTATGAGTAAAGTCATCGCTTCACTTGAAAAGGTACTCCTTCCTTTTGCTGTTAAAATAGGAAAGCAGCCTCACGTTAACGCCATCAAAAACGGCTTTATTAAATTAATGCCGTTGACGCTGGCCGGGGCAATGTTCGTTTTAATTAACAACGTTTTTCTGAGCTTTGGTGAAGGTTCCTTTTTTTATTCATTAGGAATTCGGTTAGACGCTTCAACCATTGAAACCCTTAACGGTTTTAAAGCCATCGGCGGCAACGTATATAACGGTACGTTGGGTATTATGTCGCTGATGGCGCCTTTCTTTATTGGGATGGCATTAGCCGAAGAACGTAAGGTGGATCCGCTGGCCGCGGGGTTATTGTCCGTTGCCGCCTTTATGACCGTCACCCCATACAGCGTGGGTGAAGCTTATGCTGTGGGTGCCAACTGGCTGGGTGGGGCAAACATTATTTCCGGTATCGTTATCGGTCTGGTGGTTGCCGAGATGTTCACCTTTATTATCCGTCGCAACTGGGTAATTCGCCTGCCGGATAGCGTACCGGGCTCCGTTTCCCGTTCATTTTCCGCGTTGATTCCAGGCTTCATTATTCTCTCCATCATGGGGATTATTGCCTGGGCGCTCTCTCACTGGGGCACAAACTTCCACCAGATCATCATGGACTCTATCTCAACGCCGCTGGCGTCGATGGGGGGCGTGGTCGGTTGGGCGTACGTGATTTTCACCTCCCTGCTGTGGTTCTTCGGCGTACATGGTTCACTGGCACTGGCCGCGCTGGACAGCGGTATCATGACCCCATGGGCACTGGAAAACGTTGCACTTTATCAGCAGTACGGCTCCGTTGATGCGGCGCTGGCAGCCGGTAAAACCTTCCATGTGTGGGCGAAGCCGATGCTGGACTCTTATATCTTCCTGGGGGGTACCGGGGCGACGCTGGGTCTGATCATCGCGGTCTTTATTGTCTCTCGTCGCGCTGACCATCGTCAGGTTGCGAAGCTGGCGCTGCCGTCAGGCATCTTCCAGATTAACGAGCCGATTCTGTTTGGTCTGCCTATCATCATGAACCCGGTGATGTTCATTCCATTCGTCCTGATTCAGCCGCTGCTGGCGGGGATCACCCTGACGGCCTATTACCTGGGCATTATCCCGCCTGTTACCAACATTGCGCCGTGGACCATGCCGGCGGGGCTGGGGGCGTTCTTCAACACCAACGGTAGTGTCGCGGCCTTCCTGCTGGCGATATTCAACCTCGGGATTGCAACACTGCTCTACATGCCATTCGTGGCGATAGCCAACAAAGCCGCGACCGTGATTGATGAAGAAGAGAGCGAAGAGGATATCGCCCTCGCACTGAAATTCTAAATATTGCCCGGCGCGGGGTAACCCGCGCCAGCGAAAAGGAGCTTAGAGATGTTAGATTTGGATAGTATCGTAGCCGAAGACGCCGTAGAGAACGATCTGGAAGAAGTGGTGATGGGGCTTATCATCAACTCCGGGCAAGCACGTAGCCTGGCGTATGCTGCCCTGAAGCAGGCCAAGCAGGGCGATTTTGCCGCCGCTAAGACCATGATGGATCAATCCCGTATCGCGCTGAATGAAGCGCACCTGGTGCAGACTAAGCTTATCGAAGGCGACCAGGGGGAAGGGAAGATGAAAGTCAGCCTGGTGCTGGTGCATGCACAGGATCACCTGATGACCTCGATGCTGGCACGCGAGCTGGTGGCAGAGTTAATTGAGCTTCACGAGAAGCTGCAGTAAGTCAGACTGAGTGGCAGGAGGTCAGCACGATGGAAATTAAAACCGCACTTGAACAGCAACTGTTTAATGGCAAGAATTTTCACGTGGTTATTTACAACAAGACGGAGAGCGCCAGTGGTCTGCACCAGCATGACTACTACGAGTTCACGATTGTTCTGACCGGCCGCTACTATCAGGAGATTAACGGCAAGCGTGTCCTGCTGGAGCGCGGTGACTTTGTTTTCCTGCCGATGGGATCTTATCACCAGAGCTTTTACGAATTTGGTGCCACCCGTATTCTGAATGTTGGCGTCAGCAGACGTTTCTTTGAGAAACACTATCTGCCGCTGGTGCCGTTCTGCTTTGTGGCGTCACAGGTCTATCGCGTGAAAAACGAATTTATGACCTGGATCGAAACGGTGATCGCCTCGCTCAACTTCCGCGACAATGAGTTCGATGAATTTATTGAAACCGTGACGTTCTATGTGATGAACCGCCTTCGCCACCACCGTGAAGAGCAGCAGGTGAGCGACGACATTCCGCAATGGCTGCGCAGTACCGTCGAGTTGATGCACGACAAAGGGCAGTTCAGCGAGAATGCTCTGGAAAATATGGTGTCACTGTCCGGAAAATCCCAGGAATACCTGACCCGGGCGACACAGCGTTATTATCGTAAAACGCCTGTGCAAATTATTAATGAAATCCGCATTAATTTTGCCAAAAAACAGCTGGAAATTACCAACTACTCTGTCACCGATATTGCTTATGAGTCCGGTTACAGTAGCCCCAGCCTGTTTATTAAAACCTTTAAGAAATTTACCTCATTCACACCAAACAGTTACCGGAAGAATTTGACGGTAATTAATTAGTGCCTGGCGAGTTTATTCGCCACGAATATTGACTTGATTGCTTGCCCAAATAGCGGGAAGAGTCCGCTATACCTTGCAGGCGATTAACCTGATACGCTAAGGGAGATGTTATGCAAAAGAAATTAAAAGTCGTGACCATTGGCGGCGGCAGCAGCTATACCCCGGAATTACTGGAAGGTTTCCTGAAACGTTATCATGAATTACCGGTCAGTGAATTATGGCTGGTGGATGTTGAAGAAGGGCAGGAAAAGCTGAATATTATTTTTGACCTGTGCCAGCGGATGGTAGAAAAAGCCGGTGTGCCCTTAACCGTGCATAAAACCCTCGATCGTCGCCTGGCATTGCAGGACGCTGACTTCGTCACCACTCAGCTACGCGTGGGCCAGCTCAAAGCGCGTGAACTGGACGAACGCATTCCGCTGAGCCACGGCTATCTGGGACAGGAAACCAACGGTGCGGGCGGCCTGTTTAAAGGTTTGCGCACCATCCCGGTCATTTTCGACATCATCAAAGATGTGCAGGAGATCTGCCCGAACGCATGGGTGATTAACTTTACCAACCCGGCCGGGATGGTCACCGAGGCGGTCTATCGCCATACCAGCTTCAAGCGTTTTATCGGCGTCTGCAATATTCCGATTGGCATGAAGATGTTCATCCGCGACGTGCTGGAGCTGACCGACAACGACGATCTCTCTATCGATCTGTTTGGCCTTAACCACATGGTGTTCATCAGAGATGTGATAGTCAACGGCCAGTCTCGCTTTGCTGAACTGCTGGACGGCGTGGCTTCCGGCCGCCTGACCGCAGCATCCGTAAAAAATATCTTCGACCTGCCGTTCAGCGAAGGGCTCATCCGTTCCCTGAATCTGCTGCCATGCTCGTATTTGCTTTACTACTTCAAGCAGAAAGAGATGCTGGCCATCGAAATGGGCGAGTACTATAAAGGCGGTGCCCGCGCTCAGGTTGTGCAGAAAGTTGAAAAGCAGCTGTTTGATTTGTATAAAGATCCAAACCTGAACGTGAAGCCGAAAGAGCTTGAACAGCGCGGTGGAGCGTACTATTCCGACGCGGCGTGCGAAGTGATCAACGCCATTTACAATGACAAGCAGGCTGAGCACTACGTCAATGTGCCGCACCACGGCCATATCGACAATATCCCGGCCGACTGGGCCGTAGAGATGACCTGTATCCTGGGCCGTGAGGGGGCAAAACCGCATCCGCGTATTACCCACTTTGATGACAAAGTGATGGGGCTCATCCATACCATCAAAGGGTTTGAAGTGGCGGCCAGCAACGCTGCGCTGAGCGGTGAGTTGAATGATGTGCTGCTGGCGTTGAACCTCAGCCCGCTGGTGCATTCCGACCGCGATGCGGAAGGGCTGGCCAGCGAGATGATACTGGCGCATGAAAAATGGCTGCCAAACTTTGCCGCCACGGTTGAGAAGCTCAAACACCAACACCGTTAAGAGGACGTGCGATGGAAAACCTGCTGATCGTCAATGCTGATGATTTTGGCCTGTCTAAGGGGCAAAATTACGGCATTGTTGAAGCCTGCCGACGGGGTGTGGTGACCTCGACCACCGCGCTGGTGAATGGAGAGGCGATAGAGCACGCGGCGCAGCTGAGCCGTGAAGCGCCTGAGCTGGGCGTGGGCATGCACTTTGTGTTGACGCTGGGGAGGCCGCTTTCAGCGATGCCGGGCCTGACGCGTGACGGGCAACTCGGGAAATGGATTTGGGAACTGGCGGAGCAGGACGCGCTGCCGCTCGAAGAGATTGCCCGCGAGCTGGACTGTCAGTACAACCGTTTTGTTGACCTCTTTGGTCGCGAACCAACCCATATCGACAGCCATCATCATGTGCATATGATCCCGGCGATTTTTCCGCTCATTGCGGATTTTGCTCAGCGTAAAGGCGTGGCGATGCGTGTGGATCGTGACGTGCGCGGGTTGCCGGACTTTGCCGTGACCACATCGGAGGGGTTCAGCAGCGCATTTTACGGTGAGGAGATCGACGAAGCGCTGTTCCTGAAGGTGCTGGATGATTCCGCAGCCCGGGGGGAACGGTCGCTGGAGGTGATGGCGCATCCTGCGTTTGTCGATAACACCGTCCGTAAGAGCGCCTACTGCTGGCCGCGCCTGGCGGAGCTGGAGGTGCTGACGTCGCCGTCGCTGAAATACGCGATTGCCGAGCGCGGGTATCGGTTGGGGACTTTCGGGGATCTTTAAGACAAAGCCCGGTGGCGGCTTCGCCTTACCGGGCCTACAAAACCAGTCGAAATGTAGGCCGGGTAAGCGCAAGCGCCACCCGGCTTTTTTTACGCCGGTATCTGGTCAATCTTGCTGCTGCGCGACCAGACGCGGTGCGCGGCTAGCAGATCAAACAGCTTCGTCATAAACGCGTCGTCGACGTTATCGCCTTCCACAATCCCGTCTTCACCCTGATCGGCCACGTTCAGGCGTGCTTTAAACTGTCGCGCATCACCGGAAAGGGCGATCGGCTTCAGATGCTTATAGGCTTCAAGCAGATAATAGACCGCGTCACCGTTGCTCAGCAGGCTGGCAATATCGCCGCACGGCACAATCACCGCGTCCACTGTCAGGGATGGCGCACCGGCAAAGGTGGCGGCAACCGGCAGCACTGACCCGTCATCGGCAGTCACTTCACCCATTCGGGAGTAGAGCAATTTGGCGTGTACGCCTTTGGTTTTCAGCGCCTGCATGATCCCCAGCACGTCGCTGGCGCGGGTTTTGTCGTTAAGCAGGATCGCCACCACCCGGCCTTTAATCGAGCCTCCCGGCACCGCGTACAGGCTGAGCGACGGATCTTTTTTCACCCCGTTGACCTCTTTTGGCGGGGCAAGATTGCGTTGCTCATCCGTCAGCGTAATGCCGAGGTTATCGGCCACGCTCTGGGCGAGTTGAATATCAATGTGTGCCAGCTGATCGACAACGCGTTCGCGGATGTAGGTCCGCACAACCTTGCTCAGTTCGAAGCTGAAGCCGCCGATAATATGCTGCTGCTCAATCGGTGTCTGGCTGTTCCAGAACAGGCGAGGGTGGGCGTAATACTCTCCAAATGACGGGCTGCGCTCGCGGATTTTGTTGCCATCCACACGTTCCTGATACGACTCAAATCCACCCCGTTTCGGGCCAGGAGGCGTTTCACGCGGCCAGTTATCGTTGATGGAGTTCGGCTCATAGTTGGCCGGGTTGGTATCGATATCCTGACGATGCATCCCGTCGCGCTGGAAATTGTGGTACGGACAGGTGGGGCGGTTGATCGGAATTTCATGGAAGTTCGGCCCGCCGAGTCGGCTGATCTGCGTATCGGTGTAGGAGAACAGTCGCCCCTGCAGCAGCGGATCGTTGGTGAAATCCAGGCCCGGGACGATATGACCGGGGTGGAAAGCCGCCTGTTCGTTCTCGGCAAAGAAGTTATCCGGGTTGCGGTTAAGCACCATTTTGCCCACCAGCTGAACCGGTACCAGCTCCTCGGGGATCAGTTTGGTCGGATCCAGCAGGTCAAAATCGAATTTGAATTCGTCCTCTTCCGGGATCAGCTGTAACCCCAGCTCATATTCCGGGAAGTCGCCCGCTTCAATGGATTCCCACAGCTCGCGGCGATGGAAGTCCGGATCGCGCCCGGTCAGCTTCTGGGCTTCATCCCACACCAGCGAGGCTTTCCCGGCGACCGGTTTCCAGTGGAAACGGACAAACGTCGCTTTGCCCTCGGCGTTGATCATCCGGAAGGTATGAATGCCAAACCCTTCCATGGTGCGATAGCTGCGCGGGATCCCGCGGTCAGACATCGCCCACATCACGTTGTGTAACGTCTCGGGTTGCAGGGAGACATAGTCCCAGAAGGTGTCATGCGCACTTTGTCCCTGCGGTATCGCCCAGTGGGGCTCCGGTTTTACCGCATGGACAAAGTCAGGAAATTTATGCGCATCCTGAATGAAAAAGACCGGGGTGTTATTGCCGACCAGGTCGAAGATACCCTCTTCGGTATAAAACTTGGTGGCAAAGCCGCGAATATCTCGCACGGTATCAGCCGAACCTGCGCCACCCTGCACGGTGGAAAAGCGCACAAACACGGGGGTGATCTTATCCGGGTCTGAAAGGAAGTCAGCTTTGGTGATTTCCTTCAGGCTCTTGTAGGGCTGGAAATAGCCGTGAGCGGCGGAACCGCGCGCGTGCACGATACGCTCCGGGATACGCTCATGGTCAAAGTGGGTAATTTTTTCCCGCAGGATGAAGTCTTCCAGCAGAGTCGGTCCGCGGGATCCCGCGCGCAGGGAATTCTGATCGTCAGCGATGCGCACCCCCTGATTGGTGGTCAACGCATAGCCTTCTCCGCCTTTGCGGTGTGGCTCGAGTGATTTTAGCTTCTCATTGCCGGTGTCCGGCGATTTCATGCTACCGGGCGCGGTGGGCTGCTCGCCAGGGGCTGAGGGGCCCGGTGAAGGGCGATGAGAGCCATCTTCAGGTGCAAGGGAGTCCATACCCGGCTGTGATTCTTCAGTGCCATGAATGGGTGATTGATGTGTGTTATCTTTGTTCGACATTGCACGCTTCTCCTTTATTCATTCCTAAAAAACCCTGTTAACTATAGAACAATGTACGGAAAGGGCAGGCGAACTCAGCTTTTTCAGACACCGCCTTAGTAAAAGAGGCGGTCCACCACACGCAAGGCGCGACGCGTGGGGGCAGGATCGGCTATCATAGAAATTTCCTGCTTTCAGAATGTGCTTTAATGAACCAGTCGCTTATGAAACCTCTTCGTCAACAAAATCGCCAGGTTATTAGCTACGTGCCCCGTGTCGAACCCGCTCCCCCTGAACATGCGCTGAAGGTGGATGGCTATCGCGATGTCTGGCAGTTACGTGGCAAATATGTGGCCTTTGTGCTGATTGGCGAGCATTTCCGTCGTTCTCCGGTGTTTACTGTGCCGGAAGCGGCCCAGCGGTGGGCGGTACAAATTCGACAGGATGAAGAAGTTTGAAAAATAACACGTATAAAAAAACCGCCTGATGGCGGTTTTTTTATTTTCAATGATTAACGGTGCGCCAGCTCGGCGTCGTCTTCACTATCCAGGATGGCTTTGTCGGTCTGCTTCAGCCACTGGCTGGTCAGCGTACCGGCCGTCATTGAGCCGCTCACGTTCAGTGCGGTACGCCCCATGTCGATCAGCGGTTCAACGGAGATCAGCAGGGCCACCAGCGTTACCGGCAGGCCCAGCGCAGGCAGAACAATCAGCGCGGCGAAGGTAGCACCGCCGCCCACGCCCGCAACGCCTGCGGAGCTAATGGTGACAATACCGACCAGCGTAGCAATCCAGACCGGATCCAGCGGATTGATCCCAACCGTTGGCGCAACCATCACGGCCAGCATCGCCGGGTAGAGACCCGCACACCCGTTCTGACCAATCGTGGCACCAAAGGAGGCCGAGAAGCTGGCAATAGACTCAGGTACACCCAGGCGACGAGTCTGCGCTTCGACGTTCAGCGGAATAGATGCGGCGCTGGAACGGCTGGTGAAGGCAAAGGTCAGCACCGGCCAGACTTTACGGAAGTATTTCAGCGGGCTTACGCCGTTCACACCCAGCAGGATGCCGTGTACGACAAACATAATGCCCAGACCCAGATAAGAGGCGACAACGAAGCTGCCCAGCTTAATGATGTCCTGCAGGTTAGAGCCAGCAACCACTTTGGTCATCAGCGCCAGAACACCGTAAGGGGTCAGCTGCATCACCAGACGAACCAGCTTCATCACCCAGCTTTGCAGGGTATCAATAGCGGTCAGCACGCGCTCGCCTTTCGGCGCATCGTCTTTCAGCAGCTTCAGTGCCGCCACGCCCAGGAAGGCAGCAAAAATCACCACGCTGATGATGGAAGTTGGGCTGGCGCCTGTCAGGTCAGCAAACGGGTTCTTCGGAATGAAGGAGAGCACCATCTGCGGCACCGTCAGGTCAGCGACTTTACCCACGTAGTTGGTCTGAATTGCGGTCAGACGCGCGGTTTCAGCGGTACCCTGAACCAGACCTTCGGCGGTCAGGCCGAACAGGTTGGTCACCAGCACCCCCACCAGCGCAGCAATCAGCGTGGTAAACAGCAGCGTACCAATGGTCAGGAAACTGATTTTACCCAACTGCGTAGCGTTATGCAGACGAGCAACAGCGCTCAGAATAGAGGCAAATACCAGCGGCATGACGATCATCTGCAGCAACTGGACATAGCCGTTACCGACAATATTGAACCACTGAATGGAGTCTTTCAGTATCGGGCTATCGGAGCCGTAGACGGCATGTAAGGCCAGGCCAAACACGACACCCATGACCAGACCCACCAGCACTTTCTTCGCCAGGCTCCACTGTTTGTGGCGCGCCTGGGCGAGAAGCAATAGCAATATAACGAACACGACAATGTTCGCGATGAGTGGAAAATTCATCCCCGTTCTCCTGATTTATTATGTGGCCGGTTTTTACCGGTCCTGTTGGCGCAAGGTTAGCAGAAGTGTGATGTCGCGCTTATATCCAAATGGAATGGGTTATGACAAATGCGATAATTTTGCTGGTTTACTGTTCAATCTGGTGATGAATAAAGCGATTGAACTGAAATTGCAGCGAATTGATCATCTGAGATGACCAGCGCACTGCACTGTTTTCGGGCAATGTATGCGGCATCCAGACGGCATAGGCGAACAGAGCCATGCACAACACGCGCTCAAGCTGATTCCCTTTCTGGGGAACGAGAACAGGCAGGCGGAAACGCCAGCGGCAGGGCCACAGCAGCGGCACGCCAGCAGGCGTCAGCATATCGGCGAGAATATGACTCAAATAACCCAGCACCATGCCCTGAATGGCATCGGCGGGCACTATCCAGCTTTCAGGTACTTTTAAATAGAACAGCGTCAGCAGGGCAAACACGGCCAGCAGGCTGTGCGTAAACCCGCGATGGCCAAACGCACGGGCGATAGGTTTTGAGATCCACTTCAGGCGTTGCCCAAGAAAAGATTTAGGATGGTCGATGTCGGGCAACAGGCAGGTCAGCACGGCAGAAGGAACAATATGCCACCAGTCCCCCTGTGCAAGCACGGGGGTAAGCTCAGCGTTTTTGGCAAATACTGCGCACGCAATGGAAAAAAGCAGGTGGCCTTCCGCCGTCATGATAAAACCCAGGAAACTGTCAATTCATACAGTATAGGGTTTTTATACAGTAGGCGAAAGAGGTGACGGTGTAACTCTTTGTCACAAAGCGGGTCAACGCGCCAGCCAGCCCCCGTCGACGGCCAGGGTATGGCCGTTCACGTAGTCTGAGGCGGCGGAGGCCAAAAACACCACCGGGCCCTGCAGATCTTCCGGTACGCCCCAACGCCCGGCAGGAATGCGGTCAAGGATTTCCTGGCTACGCTGCTCGTCATCACGCAGTTGCTGCGTATTATTGGTCGCCATGTAACCCGGTGCGATAGCGTTGACGTTAATGCCATGCGCCGCCCACTCGTTCGCCAGCAGACGGGTGATCCCCAGCACGCCACTTTTTGAGGCGGTATAAGAAGGCACGCGGATGCCGCCCTGGAAGGAGAGCATTGAGGCGATGTTGATGATTTTCCCACCCTGACCCTGGGCGATAAACTGCTTTGCCACGGCCTGTGAGAGGAAGAAGACGGATTTCAGATTGAGGTCGATCACCTCATCCCAGTCCTTTTCCGTGAACGCCAGCGCATCTTCCCGGCGAATCGTCCCGGCGTTATTCACCAGAATATCGACGCGCCCCATCTCAGCGACGGCACGCTCCACAACGCCCTGAAGACTCGCCTGCTGGCCGAGGTCGGCCCGAATGGCCGTAAACCGTCTGCCGAGCCCCGTCACGCTGGCCGCTGTTTGCTCAGGCGCTTTACGGTTTACGCCCACGATATCGCAGCCCGCCTGTGCCAGCGCGATGGCCATGCCTTGCCCCAGACCGGTATCGCATCCGGTGACGATGGCCACTTTTCCTGAAAGAGTAAAGGTATCCAGTATCATTCGCGCCTCAGAAGCAGGTGATTGTCGTTCTGAAACTTAGAATAGGAGTCGGGCGTGAGAAATGCAACCGAAATGGAACGGTGTTTTATTTTATTTTCAGGCAGCACGAGGCTGCCTGAAACAGAGCGTTTATTCGCCTCGCAGGTGTTGCACCGTCAGGTCAGCCAGGGAGTTTAGCTTCACGTCGGCAAGCGCAAAACGGGGATCGTGTCGGCCCTCTTCAGCAGGAACGACAATGGAACGCATCCGCGCAGCTTTAGAGGCCACCATGCCGTTAACGGAATCTTCCAGCGCCACGCAGGTTAGTGGATCAAGACCGAGCTTAGCGGCACAGTCCATATACACCTGGGGATGGGGCTTACTGTAGGGGAGCTTTTCCGCAGAGGCCAGCGCATCGAAACTGTCACGCAGCTCGAACATGGTGAGCACTTTTTCCAGCATGTGCAGCGGGGAGGCGGAGGCCAGTCCCACCTTCAGCCCCTGCGCCTTGCACAGGGCGACAGCTTCACGGACGCCCGGCAGCAGCGGCCTGGACTCTTCCACCAGCGCAATGGCGCGGCTGATAATGCGGGCGGTGACCTCATCGCGATCCGGGCCCACCCATGGCTGATGGGCATACCACAGGTCAACCACCATATCGATACGCAAGCCCAGCGTATCCGGAAGTTCATGGCGGCGGCTGATATCGACGCCGAGGCTGGCCATGACGTCCAGTTCAGCACGATCCCAGAGCGGTTCGGAATCGATCAGTAATCCATCCATGTCAAAAATAGCGGCAAGAATTTGGCGCGGTGTCGACATCACAACGTCTCCTTATTAAGGGTGTACGACAGACGATACGTGCTAAGTACAATCTGCAATTTAGCATATTGCCTTTAAAGATCGGGCGAAAATGACGGTCAGGAGGTAGACTTAGCCACAAATAACGCGTCTTTATGAAGAGGAACTGATGACGTATCAACAAGCTGGACGCATTGCTGTCTTAAAACGGGTTGCTGGCTGGGTGATTTTTATTCCTGCCGTTATTTCTACGCTGATTTCTGTGCTCAAGTTTATGTACGATCACAGCGAAAAACAGCCGGGTATCAATGCGGTCATGCTTGATTTTGCGCATGTCATGATTGAGATGATGCGTTTCAACACGCCATTTTTGAATATCTTCTGGTTCAACTCGCCCACGCCGGACTTTCACCAGCAGCTGAATATCGGGTTTTGGGTGATTTATGCGCTGATTTTTATCGCCATGGCGTTACAGGCGTCAGGCGCACGCATGAGCCGTCAGACCCGTTTTTTACGTGAAGGGGTGGAAGACCAGATGATTCTGGAACAGGCCAAAGGCCCGGAAGGGATGACGCGTGAGCAGATCGAGTCCCGCATCGTGGTGCCGCGTCACTCTATCTTCCTGCAAATCTTTCCGCTCTATGTCCTGCCGGTGATCATTATTGTGGCGGGCTACTTCTTTTTCTCACTGCTCGGCTTTTTATAATCACAGGGTGGCCTGAGGCCACCCGTCCTGCCTTCACGCGGCCAGTACGCGCTCAAGCGCCCGCTGTGCGTTCACCAGATGCTCACCCCCAAACAGGATTGCGCGGTTCATCAGGGTATAAAGCTGATACACCGGCTGGCGGTCGAGGAAGCCCTGCGGTAAGGGGGAGATTGACTGATAGCCGTCATAAATTTGTGGCGGCTGCTCGGGGTGGAGGGGCAACATGGCGAGGTCGCACTCTCTGTCGCCCCAGTAGCAGGCCGGATCGTATATATAAGGCCCATTGGGGCCCAGCGCGCAGTTATCGGACCACAAATCGCCATGCAGCAAAGAAGGCTGAGGCTGATGAGAGGCCAGGCGCTGCTGTATATGCTCGACGATGGCATCAATGTTGCCAAATTCGAGGCCTTTCTCGGCGGCGAGCTCAAGTTGCCAGCCGATACGCTGCTCGGCAAAAAAGGTTGACCAGCGGCGTTGCCAGGCATTCGGTTGTGGTGTGGTGGAGAGATCGTTATCAAAGTCGAGACCAAACTGCGGCTGGTCGCTCCATTGATGCAGGCGCGCTATCTGCTGTCCCAGAATAAACGCATTGTGGGCATCCAGCGGACGGGCAGGGAGATATTCCATCACCAGAAAGCTGTAGTCGCGGTCGCTGCCCACGGCCAGCACCTCCGGGACGGTGACCGTTTTGCTGCGCGACAACAGTTCCAGCTGATCTGCTTCGGCGGTGAAAATCGGGAGCAACTCTCGCTCGTCGCATTTTACGAAGAGATCGCGCCCTGAGTAGCGTATGTGCCATGCGGCGTGGATCTCTCCGCCTGGCAGTTCGTTACGCAGTTCAATTTCACCTTCGCCCAGTTGTTCACGTAAAAGATGACTGATAGCCTGCCACATGATCTCTCTCCCATGTTGTCTGCCAGATCATAAAGTTAGCGCATAACTGCGGTAAAAAAATACGAACTAACGCACACCTGAGCGGTTTACCTTCATGCAGGGCACTTATTGTTCTTTTTTCTGCCAGGTTTCCCAGGTATCCACATCAATTTCGGCAGGTTTATCGGTCACGCTCTCAGCCAGGCTTTCCGCCAGCGCGCGAACCTCCTCTTCGCTGAGGGCGCTTATCAGGCCGAATGCCAGCGTGCCTAGATCATGAATATTGCCTTCTTCATCCGTCAGCGTGAGCAGGAAATTGGCCCGGGTAAAGGCGTTGTTAAGCTCATTCAGCTCGGTCAGCGACGCTTCATGAATGTTGACGGTAACGACGTAGCGGGTGATGTCACCACTGCTCATAATTCACCTCATTGTTATCATGAAAGTTTTCTTAGCATAGTCGATAGTGTGTGTTTGGCGACTTTGCACTGCATTTCCCCTTCAGCGCGAAGGGGAAAGCGGGTTAATTTCGGGACAGGTAATCGACAATTTTTTGCGTATCGGCCAGCGAACACAGCCGCGTTCCCTGGTTGATGGTTGCCGCGCTACCTGCCGCCACGCCGTAGCGTGTCATCTCAAGCAGCGTCGCGCCCTGCGCCAGTTTTAGCGTCATTGCCCCAACCATGCTGTCGCCTGCGCCTACGGTGCTCTGGCTTTTCATCGGTGGCGGGACAACCTGCACTGACCCCGTTTCATCCACGGCCAGCGCCCCCTGCGGGCCAAGAGAGACCACTACGCGCCGCGCTTTACCCGTGCGCACCAGCTCCTGGGCCGCGCTGCGCACATCATCTGGCTGAGTGAGTTCGCGGTTAACCAGCGCGCTCAGCTCTTTCTGGTTTGGTTTGACCAGCTCAAGATTGCCCGGCTCTAACGCTGCCTGCAACGCCTCGCCACTGCTGTCTACAATACAGCGGATGCCGCGCTGCTGTGCGGCCCGAATGAGCGCCGTCAGCTTTTCCGTACTGACACCGGGTGGCAGACTGCCGCTGATGACCAGCAGTGAACCGCTTTCAATCGTCAGCACTTTCTCTTCAAGCTGACGGAACTCGTCGTCGCTCAGTCTGGCGCCTGGCATCACAAAGCGATATTGCTCTCCGCTGGACTCCACGTGCACGTGCAGATTTTGACGTGTCCAGTCTTTGGCCTCGACCGTCTCCACGGCGACCTGTTCATCTGCCAGCAGAGAGACGAGATGTTCGCCGGTGGCTCCGCCTGCGGGGAATATCGCCGTGGCTTTCCCACCGAGATGGGTGATGGCGCGTGCCACGTTGATCCCTCCGCCGCCGGGCTCAAACACCGGGGCACTGCAGCGGAGTTTACCTTCCGGGTAAATCTGCGGCGTGAGGGTGGCGGAATCGAGGGAAGGGGAGAGCGTCAGAGTGTAGATAGAAACCATCATTACCTCCTTTTAGCGTGGGTTCCTTTTAGTCTGGCACCATTTGGCAGGAAGGCAATGTAAATAACAGTATGATTTTCAATATGAATAATGACAAAGCGAAGGCTAAGCGATATATAAAATAAAACGCATTTTGGGATCGTTCTTATTCAAAAAATGAAATAAGAAAACATTGCTATGTTATTTGCGGCTTTTTATAATTTGTTACCTTTCTCTGGACGCCTTGTCATTGATCCTCAAGAAAGTTTCCGGGACCGTGTGGTCTCTTTTTTTGTTGTACGGACTCCTTAATAAAATGAAGCTTTTGAAGACAGTGCCCGCTGCACTGATGCTGGCGGGTGGCGTGTTTGCGGCTATGAGCGCAACCGCTGATGATTCCGTTTTTACTGTCATGGACGATCCCACCGCGGCGAAAAAACCTTTTGAAGGTAATTTGAACGCCGGGTACCTGGCGCAATCCGGTAACACGAAAAGCTCCTCTCTGACGGCGGATAGCACGTTGACCTGGTACGGTAACACCACCGCCTGGTCTCTGTGGGGAAACGCCAGCAACACCTCCGCTAACGATGAACGCTCCTCCGAGAAATACGCGGTAGGTGGACGTAGCCGTTACAACATGACTGACTATGACTACCTGTTTGGCCAGGCAAGCTGGCTGACTGACCGCTACAACGGCTATCGTCAACGCGATGTCTTCACCGCAGGTTATGGTCGTCAGTTCCTGAACGGTCCGGTTCATAGCTTCCGCTTCGAATTCGGTCCGGGTGTCCGTTATGACGAGTTCACCGACGGCGATACCAAAACGCAACCGCTCGGCTATGCGTCTGGCACCTACGCCTGGCAGATGACCGACAACACGAAGTTCACCCAGGGTGTTTCTGTGTTTGGCGCCGAGGACACAACGCTGAATTCTGAGACAGCGCTGAATGTGGACATCAACGAACACTTTGGCCTGAAAGTGGCCTATAACGTGACCTGGAACTCTTCGCCTCCAGAGACTGCGCCGGATCATACCGACCGCAGAACCACCGTTTCACTGGGCTATAAGATGTAATGCAGACGGGCCGATTATTTCGGCCCGTTTTTTATTTTCAGAAACTGTGCTGTTTTATATTAAACGCCGTTTTAAAATAATTGGTCCTCAAAAATCTTCTTAATTTCTTCATAATTCATCCTGGCCAGACCGCATTCTGTTTATTTGACACAAATTGATAATAACCAGGCGAGGCAAAAGGATGAACCAGCGTTATACTCAATACACAGGCATTTATTTGCCTTGAGAAGTATTGCATGTCTTCAGAAAGAGAATAATAGTATGAAAAAAATCAAAAATACTGCTGCAGCCATGGTGCTTTCTGCACTTTCGTTTGGTGTATTCGCTGCAGATGATGCCAGTCAGGTTGGAATGACTCGCGCTTCTGACGTTGAAGCCGGGTCAAACATCGCGCCGGGCGCGCCGTCTACCGGTCAATCAATGAATGACGCGTTTGATGTACATAAACTGGTAGCAGGTGAATGGTCCTGACAGGTAATTGTGTACGCCATTATTCCACCTGTATTTCGCCTTGACGAAAAACAGGTGGAATATCGATAACGTGTTTTATTCCGTACGCCGTAGCGTCAAATTCCCGCTTAGCCCCAAATCATCGCCGCCCAACGCAATAGCAGCATTGCACCGCAGATGGCAATTAAGACCAGCACCATTTTCCAGTGTTTGACGGCAAATCGTTTAGTTGGCATAACCTAATCCTTGTCTGTTGATGCCTTCAGTCTATCAAAATACGCGCTGTCGGGGACAGAAGGTTATGCCACATCATCGGTTGGGCTAGAACCAATGAAATCTCTCGGCAAGGATCAACGCTAAACCGGCAGCAGAAAGTATATTCAATATCACTACGGTTCTACTGGATACATTCATGTGATGCCTCATGGCTGTGTCAGGACCTGTTCAAGAATAGCTCAACAATCGGGTATTGCGAGCTCTGGCAGGCGATCGTGCCCTCATACGTTCAAACTGGTCGCAGAGGGTGCATACGCCCTGTCATTAGTGTTACCATTAGAAAGCCTGCCGTAAACCGGCATTATTCTGATTTTGGCAGGTGCAGGATGACGAGCCAATTTGACGATTGTTGGTCAGATGGTGTCGTAATCTCTTGTTAAACTATGATTATTTTCTTTGTATATGCTCTTATGTGTGGGGCATCACTGCAAATAAGGATATAAAATGCCTGTAATTACTCTTCCTGATGGCAGCCAACGCCATTTCGACCACGCCGTTAGCCCAATGGATGTTGCCCTGGACATCGGTCCTGGACTCGCGAAAGCGACCATCGCGGGCCGTGTGAACGGTGAGCTGGTTGATGCATCCGATCTGATCGAAAACGACGCGCAACTCTCTATCATCACCGCAAAAGATGAAGAAGGTCTGGAGATCATTCGTCACTCCTGTGCGCACCTGTTAGGTCATGCCATCAAACAGCTGTGGCCAAACACCAAAATGGCGATCGGCCCGGTTATCGACAACGGCTTCTACTACGACGTTGACCTTGACCACACCCTGACCCAGGAAGATATCGACGCGCTCGAGAAACGTATGCACGAGCTCGCCGAAACCAACTATGACGTCATTAAGAAGAAAGTCAGCTGGCACGAAGCGCGTGAAACCTTCGTGAAGCGTGGCGAGAGCTATAAAGTCTCTATTCTTGATGAGAACATTGCTCATGATGACAAGCCTGGCTTGTATCATCACCAGGAATACATCGACATGTGCCGCGGGCCGCACGTGCCGAACATGCGCTTCTGTCATCACTTCAAGCTGATGAAAATTGCTGGCGCCTACTGGCGTGGCGATAGCAACAACAAGATGTTGCAGCGTATTTATGGTACCGCGTGGGCAGATAAAAAGGCCCTGAACGCCTACCTGCAGCGCCTGGAAGAGGCGGCGAAGCGTGACCACCGTAAAATCGGTAAACAGCTTGACCTGTACCATATGCAGGAAGAAGCACCGGGTATGGTCTTCTGGCATAACGACGGCTGGACTATTTTCCGTGAACTGGAAACCTTCGTGCGTTCCAAGCTGAAAGAGTACCAGTATCAGGAAGTGAAAGGTCCGTTCATGATGGACCGTGTGCTGTGGGAAAAAACCGGCCACTGGGACAACTACAAAGATGCGATGTTCACCACCTCTTCTGAGAACCGTGAATACTGCATCAAGCCAATGAACTGCCCGGGCCACGTTCAGATCTTTAACCAGGGTCTGAAATCTTACCGCGATCTGCCGCTGCGTATGGCAGAGTTCGGTAGCTGCCACCGTAACGAGCCATCAGGTGCGCTGCACGGTCTGATGCGTGTTCGTGGCTTTACGCAGGATGATGCGCATATCTTCTGTACTGAAGATCAGGTACGTGATGAAGTTAACGCCTGTATTCGTATGGTCTACGATATGTATAGTACCTTTGGCTTCGAGAAGATCGTGGTCAAACTCTCAACGCGTCCGGAAAAACGTATCGGTAGCGATGAGACCTGGGATCGTGCAGAAGCGGATCTCGCCGTGGCGCTGGAAGAGAACGGAATTCCGTTTGAATACCAGCTGGGTGAGGGCGCCTTCTACGGTCCGAAAATTGAATTTACCCTGTATGACTGCCTCGATCGCGCATGGCAGTGCGGCACAGTACAGCTGGACTTCTCCCTGCCTCAGCGTTTAAGCGCCTCTTACGTTGGCGAAGACAACGAGCGTCAGGTCCCTGTAATGATTCACCGTGCTATTCTCGGTTCTCTGGAGCGCTTCATTGGCATCCTGACCGAAGAGTTCGCGGGCTTCTTCCCAACCTGGCTTGCGCCGGTGCAGGTAGTGGTCATGAACATTACCGATTCTCAGGCGGATTACGTTAAAGAATTGACGCAGAAACTACAAAATGCGGGCATTCGCGTAAAAGCAGACTTGAGAAATGAGAAGATTGGCTTTAAAATCCGCGAGCACACTTTACGTCGTGTCCCGTATATGTTGGTCTGTGGTGATAAAGAGGTGGAAGCAGGCAAAGTTGCCGTTCGCACCCGCCGTGGTAAAGACCTGGGCAGCCTGGACGTAAGTGAAGTGATTGAGAAGCTGCAACAAGAGATTCGCAGCCGCAGTCTTCAACAACTGGAGGAATAAGGTATTAAAGGCGGAAAACGAGTTCAAACGGCACGTCCGAATCGTATCAATGGCGAGATTCGCGCCCAGGAAGTTCGCTTAACAGGTCTGGAAGGCGAGCAGCTGGGGATTGTGAGTCTGAGAGAAGCAATCGAAAAAGCTGAAGAAGCTGGAGTAGATTTAGTTGAAATCAGCCCTAACGCCGAACCGCCAGTTTGTCGTATCATGGACTACGGCAAGTTCCTTTATGAAAAAAGTAAGTCTTCTAAGGAACAGAAGAAGAAGCAAAAAGTTATCCAGGTTAAGGAAATTAAATTCCGTCCTGGTACCGACGATGGCGATTATCAGGTAAAACTCCGCAGCCTGATTCGCTTTCTGGAAGATGGCGATAAGGCCAAGATCACACTGCGTTTCCGCGGTCGTGAAATGGCCCACCAACAGATTGGTATGGAAGTGCTTAACCGCGTCCGTGACGATCTGAGTGAACTGGCAGTAGTCGAATCCTTCCCTACGAAGATCGAAGGCCGCCAGATGATCATGGTGCTCGCTCCTAAGAAGAAACAGTAAGGCCTTCAAGCAGCAAAATCTGTGGAGCCTTCGGGCCTCATAGGTTTTGCTCGCCTATGTTTCGTTTATTTAACAATGCGAAGTGGAAGTTATTAAAATGCCAAAAATTAAGACCGTACGCGGTGCTGCTAAGCGCTTCAAAAAAACCGGTAAAGGTGGTTTTAAGCACAAGCACGCTAACCTGCGTCACATTCTGACTAAGAAAGCTACCAAGCGTAAACGTCACCTGCGTCCAAAAGCCATGGTTTCTAAAGGCGATCTGGGCCTGGTTATCGCGTGCCTGCCGTACGCATAAGTCGTTAACGTTTAACTTTTTTAACTTAGAATAGATACAGGAGAGCACACATGGCTCGCGTAAAACGTGGTGTAATTGCACGTGCACGTCACAAGAAAATTTTGAAACAAGCTAAAGGCTACTACGGTGCGCGTTCACGCGTATACCGCGTTGCCTTCCAGGCTGTTATCAAAGCAGGTCAGTACGCTTACCGTGACCGTCGTCAGCGTAAGCGTCAGTTCCGTCAACTGTGGATTGCGCGTATCAACGCAGCAGCACGTCAGAACGGTATTTCTTACAGCAAATTCATCAACGGCCTGAAAAAAGCCTCTGTTGAAATCGACCGTAAGATCCTGGCTGACATCGCAGTATTCGACAAAGTCGCGTTCACCGCGCTGGTCGAAAAAGCGAAAGCAGCACTGGCATAAGCCAGTTGAGAGAGGGGGCCTGGCTCCCTCTTTTCATATACCCGTCATACTTCAAGCTGTACCTGCGTTGGCTGCGTTCGTTCCGAATTATTTAGGGTATAACCTTATCAGAAGATTGACTTTTATCCGTGCAGGCTTTTCAATAAGGTCTTAACGGTTTTTACCACACAAGGTAACGCAAGCATGAATGCTGCTATTTTCCGCTTCTTCTTTTACTTTAGCACCTGACTTCAGGAGGCTAGCGCGTGAAAGATGAAACGAAAAACAGCGCCAGATAAGCCTCCCGATGGAGGCTTTTTTTGTGCCTGAATTTGAGAGAATACGTCCACCAAATCGGTGTCTGTACCGACATAATGAGGAAAATCATGTCACATCTCGCAGAGCTGGTTGCCAGTGCAACAGCCGCCATTAATCAGGCCTCAGATGTTGCCGCGTTAGACAATGTCCGCGTCGAATATCTGGGTAAGAAAGGGCATCTGACCCTTCAAATGACTACCCTGCGTGAGTTGCCGCCGGAAGAGCGCCCGGCAGCCGGTGCGGTGATAAACGAAGCCAAAGAGCAGGTGCAACAGGCTCTGAACGCGCGTAAAGCGGCGCTGGAAAGTGCCGTGCTGAATGCGCGTCTGGCGGCAGAGACGATCGATGTTTCTCTGCCTGGGCGCCGTATCGAAAACGGTGGCCTGCATCCGGTGACTCGTACCATCGATCGTATTGAAAGTTTCTTCGGTGAGCTCGGCTTTACCGTGGCGACTGGCCCGGAAATCGAAGATGATTACCATAACTTCGACGCTCTGAATATTCCAGGCCATCATCCGGCACGTGCTGACCACGACACTTTCTGGTTCGACGCCACCCGTCTGCTGCGTACTCAGACCTCCGGCGTACAGATCCGTACCATGAAGGAGCAGGAACCCCCGATCCGTATCATTGCACCGGGCCGCGTCTACCGTAACGATTACGATCAGACCCACACCCCAATGTTCCACCAGATGGAAGGGCTGATCGTTGATAAAAACATCAGCTTCACCAACCTGAAAGGCACGCTGCACGACTTCCTGAACAACTTTTTTGAGGAAGATCTGCAGGTTCGTTTCCGTCCGTCCTATTTCCCGTTCACCGAACCGTCTGCGGAAGTGGACGTGATGGGCAAAAACGGCAAATGGCTGGAAGTGCTGGGCTGCGGCATGGTGCATCCGAACGTACTGCGCAACGTGGGTATCGACCCGGAAGTTTACTCCGGCTTTGCGTTTGGGATGGGCATGGAGCGTCTGACCATGCTGCGTTATGGCGTGACCGATTTGCGTGCATTCTTCGAAAACGATCTGCGTTTCCTCAAACAGTTTAAATAAGGGCAGGACAGAACAATGAAATTCAGTGAACTGTGGTTACGCGAATGGGTGAACACCACGCTGGACAGCGAAGCGCTTTCCAACCAGATCACCATGGCGGGTCTGGAAGTTGACGGTGTAGAGCCGGTTTCTGGCGCCTTCACCGGCGTGGTTGTGGGCGAAGTGGTTGAATGTGGTCAGCATCCTAACGCTGACAAATTGCGCGTCACCAAAGTTAATGTGGGTGGCGATCGTCTGCTGGATATCGTCTGCGGCGCGCCAAACTGCCGTCAGGGCCTGAAAGTGGCCGTGGCGACTGTCGGCGCTGTGCTGCCGGGCGATTTCAAAATTAAAGCGGCCAAACTGCGCGGCGAGCCGTCTGAAGGCATGCTGTGCTCGTTCTCCGAGCTGGGTATTTCCGACGATCACAACGGCATTATTGAACTGCCGCTGGATGCGCCAATCGGCACCGATATCCGCGAATACCTGAAGCTCGATGACAACACCATCGAAATCAGCGTGACGCCAAACCGTGCGGACTGCTTAGGGATTATCGGCGTGGCTCGCGATGTTGCGGTGCTGAACCAGACCGAACTGAACGCGCCGGAGATTGTCCCGGTTGCTGCTACCATCAGCGACGTCCTGCCTATTCAGGTAGACGCGCCTGAAGCCTGCCCACGCTACCTCGGTCGTGTGGTGAAAGGTATCAACGTCAAAGCGCCAACCCCGCTGTGGATGAAAGAAAAACTGCGTCGCTGCGGTATCCGTTCTATTGATGCGGTTGTTGACGTGACCAACTATGTTCTGCTGGAACTGGGTCAGCCAATGCACGCGTTCGATAAAGATCGTATCGACGGTGGGATTATCGTGCGTATGGCGAAAGAGGGTGAAACCCTGGTTCTGCTGGACGGCAGCGAAGCAAAACTGAATGCCGACACGCTGGTGATTGCCGATCACGGTAAGGCGCTGGCGATGGGCGGGATCTTCGGTGGCGAACACTCTGGCGTGAACGATGAAACGCAAAACGTTCTGCTGGAATGTGCCTTCTTCAGCCCGCTCTCTATTACCGGTCGTGCGCGTCGTCATGGTCTGCACACCGATGCCTCTCACCGCTACGAGCGCGGCGTTGACCCGGCGCTGCAGTACAAAGCGATGGAACGTGCGACCCGTCTGCTGATCGACATCTGCGGCGGCGAAGCGGGCCCGGTTATTGATGTAACCAACGAAGACACCCTGCCGAAGCGCGCGACCATTACCCTGCGTCGCAGCAAGCTGGATCGCCTGATTGGCCACCACGTTGCCGATGCACAGGTCACCGATATTCTGAAACGTCTGGGTTGCGACGTGACGGAAGGGCAGGACGAGTGGAAAGCCGTTGCGCCATCATGGCGTTTCGACATGGAGATTGAAGAAGATCTGGTGGAAGAAGTGGCCCGCGTCTACGGCTACAACAACATCCCTGACGAGCCGGTACAGGCCGGTCTGGTGATGGGCTCCCACCGTGAAGCCGATCTCTCCCTGAAGCGTGTGAAAACCATGCTGAACGACAAAGGTTATCAGGAAGTGATCACCTACAGCTTTGTCGATCCTAAGCTGCAGCAGCTGATCCATCCAGGCCAGGAGGCGCTGATCCTGCCAAGCCCGATCTCCAGCGAGATGTCGGCGATGCGCCTGTCTCTGTGGACCGGCCTGCTGGGCACGATTGTCTACAACCAGAATCGTCAGCAAAACCGTGTGCGAATTTTCGAAAGCGGTTTGCGCTTTGTGCCGGATAATCAGGCAAATTTAGGCATCCGTCAGGATCTCATGCTGGCTGGCGCCATCAGCGGTAATCGCTATGAAGAGCACTGGGACCTGGCAAAAGGCACGGTTGATTTCTACGATATGAAGGGCGATCTGGAAGCGATTCTCGATCTGACCGGTAAATTATCTGAAATTGAATTCCGTGCAGAAGCCATTCCGGCACTCCATCCGGGTCAAAGTGCGGCTATCTATTTAGCGGGCAAACGCATTGGTTTTATTGGCGTTGTTCATCCTGAGCTGGAACGTAAACTGGACCTGAACGGCCGTACCATCGTGTTTGAGCTGGAATGGAGTCCGGTTGCAGACCGCGTGATTCCACAGGCGCAGGACGTCTCTCGCTTCCCGGCAAACCGCCGTGATATCGCGGTTGTGGTCGCTGAAAACGTGCCTGCAGCAGATATTTTGGCCGAGTGTAAGAAAGTTGGCGTAAATCAGGTAGTTGGCGTAAACTTATTTGACGTGTACCGCGGCAAGGGCGTAGCAGAAGGTTTCAAGAGCCTCGCTATCAGCCTTATCCTTCAGGATACCAGCCGTACACTCGAAGAAGAGGAGATTGCCGCTACCGTCGCCAAATGTGTAGAGGCATTAAAAGAGCGATTCCAGGCATCATTGAGGGATTGAACCTATGGCGCTTACAAAAGCTGAAATGTCAGAATATCTGTTTGATAAGCTTGGGCTTAGCAAACGGGATGCCAAAGAGCTGGTAGAGCTGTTTTTCGAAGAGATCCGTCGTGCTCTGGAAAATGGTGAGCAGGTAAAACTCTCCGGCTTTGGCAATTTTGATTTGCGAGACAAAAACCAACGTCCGGGCCGTAACCCGAAGACGGGGGAAGATATTCCCATTACAGCCCGCCGCGTGGTGACCTTCAGACCCGGACAGAAGTTAAAAAGCCGTGTCGAAAACGCAACGCCCAAAACAGAGTAATATGAACTAACTAAAAAGGCCGCTTTCGCGGCCTTTTTTCTTTGCTCTCGCTGGCAAACCCGCCGTAAAATCAATTACATCTCACGCTAATAAAACCGTACACATGCTTGATTTTGCCCATCGCCAACAGCGTTCCGATCGACGCCGCCTGCTTTTGCTGGTACTGCTGCTTTTTGTTGCCGCCAGTTTTAGCCTGTGTGCCGGCGACCAGTGGCTAAGCCCGGCACGCTGGTTTGGTCCTGAAGGGCAGCTTTTCGTCTGGCAAATTCGTCTGCCGCGCACGCTGGCGGTGATCCTGGTCGGTGCCGCGCTGGCGCTCTCAGGCACCATTATGCAGGCGTTGTTTGAAAACCCTCTGGCAGAGCCGGGGCTGCTCGGTGTCTCAAATGGCGCCGGTGTAGGGCTGATTGCCGCGGTGATGCTCGGCGGTGGGGCGCTTTCCCCCTGGGGGGTTAGCCTCAGCGCCATTCTCGGGGCATTGCTGATCACCCTTATTCTCCTGCGCTTCGCACGACGCCATTTATCAACCAGTCGGCTGCTGCTTGCCGGGGTTGCGTTGGGGATCATCTGCAGCGCGTTGATGACCTGGGCGGTCTACTTCTCCACCTCGTTCGATCTGCGTCAGCTGATGTACTGGATGATGGGCGGGTTTGGCGGCGTAGACTGGCGGCAGGGCTGGCTGATGGTGCTGCTGGTCCCGGTCATACTGTGGGCGGGCGTGCAGTCGCAGCCGCTGAATATTCTCGCTCTTGGTGAAACCTCAGCCCGCCAGCTCGGGATGCCGATTGGCGTCTGGCGCAACGCGCTGGTGATTGCAATCGGCTGGCTGGTGGGAGTGAGCGTGGCGCTGGCGGGGGCGATTGGCTTTATCGGGCTGGTTATCCCGCACATGCTGCGTCTGTGTGGCATCACCGACCATCGAATCTTACTTCCCGCCTCGGCAGTGGCCGGTGCGGCAACGCTGCTGGTGGCGGATATCATCGCCAGGCTCGCCCTGAACGCCGCTGAGTTGCCCATCGGTGTGGTCACCGCCACGCTGGGCGCGCCGGTGTTTATCTGGCTACTATTAAAAGCTGGACGTTAAATCGATAACCTGAGGAAATGCTATGCAGTCTGATATTCTGAATACCGAAGTGACCACCATCGACGGGGACAAAACCACCCTGGAACGCTACAAAGGCAACGTGTTGCTCATTGTGAACGTGGCGTCTAAATGTGGTCTGACGCCGCAGTACGAGCAGCTGGAGAACATTCAGAAAGCCTGGGAGAAAGACGGCTTTACCGTGCTGGGCTTCCCGTGCAATCAGTTCCTGGGTCAGGAGCCGGGCAGCGAAGAGGAGATCAAAACGTTTTGCAGCACCACCTATGGCGTGACGTTCCCGATGTTCAGCAAAATTGATGTGAATGGCGAAAATCGTCACCCGCTGTATGCCAAACTGGTGGCCGCCGCGCCGACCGCCGTGGCACCGGAAGGCAGTGGCTTTTACGAGCGTATGGCCAGCAAAGGGCGAGCACCGCTCTATCCGGACGACATCCTGTGGAATTTCGAAAAATTCCTGATTGGTCGTGACGGCCAGGTCGTTCAGCGTTTTTCTCCGGATATGACGCCTGAAGATCCTATCGTCATGGAGTCAATCAAGCTGGCGCTGGCGAAATAATGACGCAGCTGATGCAGCTCACGGACGTTGCCGAGACGGGGCGTCTGGAGCCGGTGACGGCGGCCATCCGTGCAGGTGAAATCCTGCATCTGGTGGGGCCGAACGGGGCAGGGAAGAGTACGCTGCTGGCGCGCATGGCGGGGCTGACAGTCGGGCCAGGCTCGATCACCTTGCTCGATAGCCCCCTTGGTGACTGGTCGGCGGTCGCGCTGGCGCACCGGCGGAGCTACCTTGTTCAGCAGCAGGTCCCGCCGTTTGCGATGCCGGTCTGGCACTATCTGATGCTGCATCTGCACGATAAACAGCAGACCGCGCTGCTCACCGAAGTGGCGGCAGCGTTGGGGTTAGAGGACAAACTTTCCCGGCATGCCAGCCAGCTTTCCGGTGGCGAGTGGCAGCGCGTCCGTCTGGCGGCGGTGATCCTTCAGATCCATCCGGCGGGCAACCCTCACGGGCGACTGTTGTTGCTGGACGAGCCGATGAGCGGTCTGGACGTGGCGCAACAGGCGGCGCTGGACACGCTCCTCAGCGCACTGTGTCGACAAGGCATTGCCGTGGTGATGAGCAGCCATGACCTTAACCATACGCTGCGCCATGCGCACAGCGTCTGGCTTCTGGCGCGCGGGAAGATGATTGCCAGCGGCACGCGCGATAGCGTCCTTACGCCGCCAAATCTCGCTCGTGCTTACCATATGCCGTTCCGCAGGCTGGATATCGAAGGACATAAGATGCTGATTTCTACCGCACACGAGTAACCGTTTCTTGCCTGTTAGCGCCATTGCACGCTAAATTACGAAAAGAATAAAAAAAGCAGAGGATTCGTCTGGACATGCGATTCTGGTTTCTCATGGTGGCAGCGTTATTTCTTGCGGGATGCAGTAGCCATCGCGCACCGCCGCCTAACCCACGACTTTCAGATTCAATCACCGTGATTGCCAGCCTGAACGATCAGCTGAGCAACTGGCGCGGGACACCGTATCGCTACGGTGGCATGAGTCGCGGTGGGGTGGATTGCTCCGGCTTTGTGCTGATGACGTTCCGGGATAAGTTTGATTTGCAGCTTCCACGCGAAACGCGCAAACAGGCTGAAATCGGTACCGAAATTGATAAAGATGAGTTGTTACCCGGCGACCTGGTTTTTTTCAAAACCGGCTCGGGTGAAAGTGGTCTGCATGTTGGCATTTATGATACGGATAACCAGTTTATTCATGCCTCGACCAGTCGTGGGGTGATGCGTTCTTCGCTCGATAATGTTTACTGGCGTAAAAATTTCTGGCAGGCACGACGTATTTAGTCCGCCACCGACCACGCATTTCTGACGGCATGGCACAATTAAACCATGCCGTTTTTTTGCAAATAAGATGATTAAAGTTAAATTTACAACAAATTACTTATGTCCTTATGTGTCTGTTTTATCTAAAACTGGCTATTACGCAGCAACCAGGATAAGATTATTTTAGATTCAGGGATAAATCTGAAAATTAATACGGATCTAATGAAATTAAACTTATTAAAATCAAGACAGTGGAATTGTGTCAGCAATTGCTCCAGGATGTCCTCTCTCATCTTTAATGCGGGGCGAGTGCAATGATTATTACGTTAGATAATGCCTACCAGTCTGAACTGTTGCTCCAGCCTGCCCGCAATAATGCCGGTGAGCTTAAAGGATTAGAGGTGACGGTTAACTTTACTGGCGTCGGCAGCGATGTACGGATCCCCACTGAACTCGTTATCCCACGTCTGACACCGGCAGAAGAGTTAGCGCTGTTTCAAGAAAAACTGCAATTGCTTGATACCTGCAAACTGTTTTTTATTCAGCATCAGTTAATTGCATGGATCAATATTACACCTGTAATAGTTGAGTTTTTATTAAGTAATGGGAACGCTGTTTCAATACTTGAGCGTTATCCGTTTCTTGAGTTTACTGTTAATGAGAATTATCCAGGTTTAAATAACGGAAAAGACGATCCCGAACTGGCGAGAATGGCGATTCATTTTCCGCTGGTGCTGGCAAACTTTGGTGCCGGTGAAGCCTCGCTTAAAGCCGTTTATGATGGTTTGTTTAAACGTGTCATTCTGGACAAAGGGTTTATCCAGCAGCACGCGGCAGCGCTTTCTTTTGAGCCCTTTATGCGTGCTATTCTGTGGCAAATAACGTCACATTGTCAGTCTGTGCTCGTCGCCGGTATTGACGATCATGCCCTGTTGCAGCGCGTTTTATCCTTCAACTTTGGTGCCATGCAGGGGGCGCTGTGGCCTGCCGTAACTGCAGAGCGCGTCACCACGCTGGTTCAGTGATAACCCTTTCTTTCGCCCGTGTTTAAGTCCGGCTAAACCCTCTACACTAAAAGCAGGAGGACTTATGACCCTGTCTTTTACTGCGCACTGGCATGACGAGTTGCCGGGTTTTTATACCGCACTCAAACCAACACCATTACATCATTCCCGTCTTGTCTGGCATAACGATTCGCTGGCGAACGACCTGGCTATCCCACCGGAAATGTTCCAGCCTTCAGACGGCGCGGGCGTCTGGGGAGGGGAAACGCTGCTCGATGGCATGCAGCCCCTCGCTCAGGTCTATAGCGGACACCAGTTTGGCGTCTGGGCGGGACAGCTGGGAGACGGCCGTGGGATCCTGCTCGGCGAACAACAGCTCCCCGGCGGAGAGACGGTCGACTGGCACCTGAAAGGGGCGGGTCTCACACCCTATTCACGCATGGGCGACGGGCGCGCGGTACTGCGCTCAACCATCCGTGAAAGTCTGGCGTCGGAAGCGATGCATGCGCTGGGTATTCCCACCACGCGCGCGCTGACGATAGTGACCAGTGACACCCCGGTGGTCCGCGAAACGGTAGAGAAAGGCGCGATGCTGATGCGCATTGCGCAAAGCCATCTGCGTTTCGGCCATTTTGAACACTTTTATTATCGCCGCGAGCCGGAAAACGTACGCCAGCTTGCCGATTACGCCATCCGACGGCACTGGCCGCAGTTACAGGACGAGGCCGACAAATACCACCTCTGGTTCCGGGATGTGGTTGCCCGCACGGCAATCATGATTGCCCGCTGGCAGTCCGTAGGCTTTGCTCATGGCGTGATGAACACCGACAACATGTCAATTCTGGGGCTGACCTTTGATTACGGTCCGTTTGGTTTTCTCGATGACTATCAGCCGGGGTATATCTGCAACCACTCGGACTATCAGGGGCGCTACAGCTTTGACAATCAGCCGGCGGTGGGGCTGTGGAATCTGCAGCGTCTGGCGCAATCCCTGTCGCCGTTTATCGACGTTGATGCCCTGAATGATGCGCTCGACGGCTATCAGGAGATATTGCTGCGCGAATACGGCACGCTGATGCGCAACAAGCTGGGGCTGATGACGCAGGAGAAGGGCGATAACGCGATTCTGAATGGCTTGTTTGCGCTCATGGCGCGTGAGGGCAGCGACTATACCCGTACCTTCCGTATGCTCGGCCAGACAGAGCAGCATAGCGCTGCCTCACCGCTGCGCGATGAGTTTATCGACCGACAGGCGTTTGACGACTGGTTTGCCACTTACCGCGCGCGCCTGCAACAAGAGCAGGTGGATGACGCGACCCGGCAGGCGCAGATGAACGCGGCGAACCCGGCGATGGTCTTGCGCAACTGGCTGGCGCAGCGGGCGATTGAGCAGGCGGAGCAAGGTGAGTATGCAGAATTACACCGGCTGCACGTAGCGTTGCGCACGCCGTTTGCCGACCGGGACGACGATTATGTCAGCCGCCCGCCTGACTGGGGCAAGCGGCTGGAGGTCAGCTGCTCAAGCTAATGTTTTGGCCGGGAAGCACAGGCTTGCCCGGCCGATACGTCACTGGGCGACCCACCCGCCGTCCATATTCCACGCCGCGCCCCGCACGTGCACGGCGCTGTCGCTACATAAAAACAGCGCCAGTTCACCCAGCTGTTCTGGCGTAACAAACTCTCCTGATGGCTGTTTCTCCGCAAGCAACTGCTCGCGCGCCCGATCCGCAGGCACACCTTCTGCGATACGTTTGTCGATCTGCTGCTGAACCAGCGGCGTAAGCACCCATCCCGGGCAGATGGCGTTAGCAGTAATACCGGTGCGGGCAGTCTCCAGCGCCAGGGATTTTGTAAAACCGACCACCCCGTGCTTGGCGGCGACATAGGCTGACTTCTCTTTTGACGCCACCAGCCCATGCACGGAGGCGATATTAATGATGCGTCCCCAGTTTTTCTCGCGCATTGCAGGCAGCGCCAGTCGGCTGGTGTGAAACACCGACGACAGGTTAATGGCAATAATGTCGTTCCATTTCTCCACCGGGAACGCCTCAATCGGGGCGATATGCTGTATCCCGGCATTATTGATAAGAATATCCACCCCGCCGAACTGCGTGTCGGCGTAGCGCATCATCGCATCGATTTGCAGGGCGTCACGCAGATCTGCATCGTGATAGCCCGGTTTTTTCCCCAGCCGGGCGATCTCTTCTCTTGCTGCGTCACTGTCGCCAAAACCGTTGAGGATCAGCTGCGCTCCGGCCTTTGCCAGTACGCGGGCGATGCCCAGACCAATACCGCTGGTCGAGCCGGTCACCAGCGCCGTTTTACCGTTCAGATTCATTTTATTCTCCTTACACAATGCCGGTGAGATAGAACACGGCAATGACAAAAAGCACCGCCAGACTTTTGATGATCGTGATGGCGAAAATACCGTCATAGGCCTGACGATGGCTAAGACCGGTGATGGCCAGCAGCGTAATCACCGCGCCGTTATGGGGGAGTGTATCCATGCCACCGCTGGCCATAGAAGCCACCCGGTGCAGGACCTCCAGCGGAATATTCGCGGCATGGGCGGCGGCGACAAAGCTGTCTGCCATGGCCGCCAGCGCAATGCTCATCCCACCTGAAGCCGAACCGGTGATCCCGGCGAGAACGGTCACGCTGATCGCTTCATTCAGTAACGGGTTCGGAATAGCCGCCAGCGCGTGGGATAAGACCAGAAAGCCGGGCAGGGCGGCGATAACTGCACCGAAACCATATTCCGAGGCGGTATTCATCGCCGCCAGGATCGCGCCGCTCACTGCCGTCCGGCTGCCTTCCGCCAGACGTCCCCGGATGTTGCGAAAACCAAAGATCAGCACCAGCACGATACCGGAAATCAGCGCGGCTTCCACGGCCCAGATGGCGGTGATCTTGCTGACCTCGGTCACAATCGGCTTTGCCAGTCCGGGCAGGGTCAGCTCGTGGCTGGTGCCATACCAGCCGGGGATCCAGCGGGTAAACAGCAGGTTGAGGATCCCCACCACCAGCAGGGGGGAAATCGCAATCAGCGGATGGGGAAGGTTAATGTTATCCGGCGTTTCCGGTTCGTTTTTCAGATCCGTGCCGTAACCTTCATTGTTATTGAGCGCTTTCCGCCGCTGGCGCTCCAGCCAGAGCAGGCCAAAGCAGATAATAAACAGCGAGCCAATCAGCCCCAGCCAGGGGGCAGCCCAGGCATTAGTGCCGAAGAAGCTGGTGGGGATAATATTCTGGATCTGCGGCGTGCCGGGCAGGGCGTCCATGGTGAACGAGAATGCCCCCAGCGCCACGGTCGCCGGGATCAGCCGTTTGGGGATCCCGCTCTGGCGAAACAGTTCGGCGGCGAAAGGATAAACGGCAAACGCCACCACAAAGAGCGACACGCCGCCGTAGGTTAACAGCGCGCAGACCAGCACAATCACCGGAATGGCGTGGCGGCGGCCAAGGATTTGAATCGCTGCGGCAACAATGGAGCGTGAGAAGCCGGAGAGTTCAATCAGCTTGCCAAACACGGCGCCCAGCAGGAACACCGGGAAGTAGAGCTTGACGAAGCCCACCATCTTTTCCATAAACAGGCCGGTAAACGTCGGGCCGACAGCGCCCGGGTCGGTTAACAGCACGGCACCCAGCGCCGCAATGGGCGCAAAAAGAATAACGCTATATCCGCGATAGGCCGCCAGCATCAGCAGCGCCAGCGCCGCCAGGGCAATTAACACACTCATTGCGACTCCTTACTGTTGTTATATTCGGGTACTCACGAGAGGTTTAACGCTCGACGGTCAGCGCAATGCCTTGCCCGCCGCCTATGCACAGAGTGACCAGCCCTTTTTTGGCGTCACGGCGCTGCATCTCATGCAGCAGCGTCACAAGGATCCGACAGCCGGATGCACCAATCGGATGGCCCAGCGCGATAGCGCCACCGTTAACATTCACCTTGCGCGCATCCCAGCCAAGCAGGTCACCAACCGCCAGCGCCTGCGCGGCAAAAGCTTCGTTGGCTTCGATGAGATCCACCTCATCCAGCGTCCAGCCTGCCCGCGCCAGCGCGGTCTGGCAGGCACTGACGGGGCCGATGCCCATTACGGACGGGTCAACCCCGGTAACGGCGTAGCTCACGATCCGGCCCAGCACCGGTAGTCCGCTCGCCCGCGCTTTTTCTTCGCTCATCAGCAACACCGCGGCGGCGCCATCGTTCAGGGTGGAGGCATTCCCCGCCGTGACCGTGCCGTCCTCCTGGCGAAACGCGGGGCGCAGTTGCGCAAGCTGCTCTGCGGTGGTTCCTGGCCGGGGTTGTTCGTCATGACGAATCACCAATGGCGGCTTCTTGCCCTGTTTCACCGTTACCGGGGTAATCTCGGCCTCAAAGCGAGCAGATTCGATGGCAGACGCCGCCTTTTGCTGTGACCCGGCGGCGAAGGCATCCTGCTGTTCGCGTGAAATGCCGTACTGCCGGGCGACGTTTTCCGCGGTGATCCCCATGTGGTAATCGTTAAACGCATCCCACAGGCCGTCGACGATCATGCTGTCCTGCAGGCCCGTGTGGCCAAAACGCAGCCCGGAACGGGCGCCATCCAGCAGGTAAGGGGCATTGCTCATGCTCTCCTGACCGCCCGCGATCACCACCTCTGCGTCTCCACAGCGGATAGCCTGTGCCGCAAGCTGTACCGCCTTCAGCCCCGCGCCGCAGACCAGATTGACCGTGGTGGCAGGGGTACTGACGGGCAGCCCGGCGGCGATAGCCGTCTGACGTGCCGGGTTTTGTCCGCAGCCTGCCGTCAGCACCTGCCCAAAAATCAGTTCGTCTGTGTCACCTGCCGAAAGCGAGCTCTCCTCAAGCAGGCGGCGCACCGCGACAGCACCAAGTTCAACGGCGGAAAGGGGAGAGAGCGAACCGCGAAAACTGCCAATCGGCGTTCGCGTTGCCCCGACTATCATGACGTTTTTCATGTTGAGTCCTCAGCTAAAGCGCATTTCGCGAACGTCGTCCGCCACGATGATTTTTCCGGCAGTTTTGCTGACGATCTCGTCAATGCCGACGCCGGGGGCGTATTCACGCAGAATGAACGCACCGTCTTTAATTTCCAGCAGGGCCAGGTCGGTTAACACCCGGCGGATGCAGCCCACGCCGGTGAGCGGTAGCGTGCAGCGCGACAGCAGTTTGGACTCACCGCTCTTCGACGCGTGGGTCATCACGACAATAATGTTCTGCGCCCCGGCGACAAGATCCATGGCGCCGCCCATGCCTTTCACCATCTTTCCGGGGATCATCCACGAGGCGATGTTGCCTTCCACGTCCACCTCAAACGCCCCGAGCACCGTGAGGTCGACGTGACCCCCCCGGATCATGGCGAAGGACTGGGCCGAGTCGAAAATGGCGGCACCGGTTCGTGCGGTAACGGTCTGCTTACCAGCGTTAATCATGTCGGCATCAAGGCTCTGCGCATCGGGAAATTCCCCCATCCCCAGCAGTCCGTTTTCTGACTGGAGCATCACGTCCATGCCGGCCGGGATGTAGTTCGCCACCAGCGTCGGGATACCGATCCCCAGGTTGACGTAGTAACCGTCGCGCAGCTCGCGGGCGACGCGCATGGCCATCTGTTCGCGGGTTAACATGGTCAGACTCCCTCTGCGCGCAGCGTGCGCTGTTCAATGCGTTTCTCAAACTGGCCGACAATCAGCCTGTCGACGTAAATTCCCGGGGTGTGAATGGCGGACGGCGGCAGCTCACCCGGCGGGACAATCTCTTCCACCTCCACCACGGTTATCCGTCCTGCGGTGGCCATTAGCGGGTTGAAATTTTGCGCGGTGTGGCGGTAGATGACGTTGCCGTACCAGTCCGCTTTCCAGCCTTTGATCAGCGCAAAATCGCCGGTAATGGCCTCTTCAAGGATGTAGTGCTTACCGGCAAACTGACGTACCTCTTTCCCGGCGGCCACGGGCGTGCCATAGCCGGTGGCTGTGTAAAATGCCGGAATACCGGCCCCGCCCGCGCGCACCTTTTCGGCCAGCGTGCCCTGGGGCGTCAGCTCAACCTCCAGCTCGCCGCTCAGCACCTGCTGTTCGAACAGCGCGTTCTCGCCGACGTAAGACGCCACCACCTTCCGCACCTGGCGTGTCTCCAGCAGCAGCCCGAGCCCGAAACCATCCACGCCGCAGTTGTTCGATACCACTGTCAGGCCCTGCACCTGACGGCGTTTGACTTCCGCAATCAGATTTTCAGGAATACCGCACAGGCCAAAGCCGCCCGCCAGCAATGTCATCCCGTCCGTCAGCCCCTCCAGCGCCTGCGCATAGCTGCCGACGCGCTTATCCAGTCCTGCCATAGCCATCCCTCCTGTTGTCCGTGGCGGTATCATTGGGGGCGACAACTCTTTTGTTAATTTTGAATTTGTGACCTACTCATTGGGTTTTTTTATTAATTTCCTGTTAACTAAATTTTTTCAATTAGTTAACAGGATGAAAAATGAGAATGAGTGTCAAACAGTTACGCGTGTTTTTAGCGGTAGCTCACACTCTCAATTTTGCGCACGCCAGCGAACGGTTAAATCTTTCTCAGCCAGCCCTCAGCCTGACGATTAAAGGGCTGGAGGATGCGCTGGGAGGCCCGCTGCTGCAGCGAAGCACGCGTAAGGTCACCCTGACGCAGGAGGGCGAAACCTTTTTACCGATGGCGCGGCAGCTGCTGGCTGACTGGGATAACGTGGAAGAGGCAATGCACCAGTGCTTTACGTTGCAGCGCGGCAAAATCTCGGTCGCGGCCATGCCGTCGTTTGCGACTAACGTCCTGCCGGAGGTGCTGAAAGCGTTTCGCGATCGCCATGCCGGGATCAACGTCACCGTGCATGATGTCATCAACGAACAGGTGATTGAGATGGTGCGGGAAGGGCGGGTCGAGATGGGGATCGCCTTTGAACCGGCGCCGACGCATAACCTGCTGTTTACGCCGCTGGGCCTCGACCGGTTTGTCGCCATTGTGCCGAAAGCGTCCCCCCTTGCGATGAAAAAACGCCTCTCCTGGAATGAACTGCTGACGCTGGATTTCATTACCCTGCAGCGCCCCTCGGCGGTGCGCCTGATGATGGAAGAGGAACTGGCCCGTAGCGGCCGCAAGCTGGAGGTGGCGCTGGAGAGCCATCAGCTGGTGACGGTAGGAAGGATGGTCGCCAGCGGGCTGGGCGGCAGTGCCGTACCGGCGCTGTGCGAGGCGCAGATGACATCGCTGGGTGCGGTCTGCATTCCGCTGGACAGCCCGCCGATAGAAAAGTGTATCGGGGTGATCCATCCGGGGCACACGCAGCTCTCAAAAGCGGCGCATGCCCTGCTGGAAACCCTGAAAGATTTTTATCAGCCCGATCAGGGGGCGAGAAACACCTGAGGTGCAGCATGAGCCGGGTGTCGGCCAACCTGCACCTGCGCGCCGTACCAGCGCGTCAGCGTATCGGCCTGCAGAACCGCCTCCGGGGCCCCCTGAGCGACCATTTTGCCGTTATGTAACAACAGGATCCGATCCGCCCACAGCGCCGCCAGATTGAGATCGTGCAGCACAACACAGACATGCAAATGCCCCCGACGGGTCAGGGAAGAGAGCAGGCGCAGCAGATGCTGCTGGTGGTAAAGATCCAGCGCGGACGTGGGTTCATCCAGAAACAGCCAGCCGCGCGGCGCACCGTCGCACCAGAGCTGTGCCAGCGCGCGGGCGAGTTGAACGTGTTGCTGCTCCCCGCCGGAGAGCGCCGCAAACTGCCTGCCCGCCAGCGGTAAACAGCCGGAGATGGCCATCACCTCCTCAATCACCGACGCCTCAGGGCGTCGCGTCCACGGCGCACGCCCCATCCCGATCACCGCTTCTACCGGCCAGTCGAATCCGAGTTGGGTACTCTGGCGCATGACCGCCCGGTAGCGGGAGAGTCTGTCCGGCGGCCAGGCCGCAAGCGGCGTTCCCGCCAGACTGCACCGTCCGCTCGCGGGTTTGAGATAGCCGGTAAGCAGGCGTAACAAGGTCGATTTCCCGGCACCGTTGGGGCCAATCAACGCCACCAGTTCGCCCTGAGAGAGGGTCAGCGACACGTCGTCGATCAGCGTCCGTTGTCCGGCGTGAAAGACAATATTTTCCGCACAGTAGCGTTCAGCCATGCGCACCTCCGCGACGAAAGATAAGCCACAGGAACCACGGCGCACCGAGAAGACTGGTCAATAAACCGACCGGCATTTCCGCCGGGGCGACCAGGGTACGCGCCAGCGTATCGGCAGCCAGCAACAGCAACGCACCGGCCAGTACCGAGCCGGGGATCACCGCCCGGTGGTCGGCCCCCAGCCACATGCGCACCAGGTGTGGCACCACAAGGCCAACAAAGCCGATGACACCGCTGACGGCCACCGCGGCGGCCACCAGCAGGGCGCTGCACAGCAGCAGGAGCCGCTGTACAACGGCCACCTCCACCCCGAGGTAGTGCGCCTCTTCCTCGCCAAGCTGCAGCAAATTAAGTGCGCCAGCCAGGCGCCAGATAACCAGCACGGTGGGAACCATCAACGAACAGACGGCCAGCAGCGTTGACCACTGGGCCTGGCCGAGGCTGCCCATGCCCCAGAGTGAGAGCTGGCGAAGCTGGGCATCATTACTGAGCCAGGACAGCACGCCGACGGCCGCCCCGCACAGGGCATTGATGGCAATCCCCACCAGCAGCAGTCGCGACAGGGAACTGTCACGCTGCCGGCTGAGCAGGAAAATGACGAATGTCGCGGCCAGCGCGCCGAGAAACGCCGCCATCATCGGGGCGTACAGCATCACCAGCGCGGGCAGCGAGAGCGGAAGAACCACCCACAGCGCGACGGCGAGTGCTGCGCCGCTGCTGATCCCCAGCAGGCCCGGGTCGGCCAGCGGGTTACGAAACAGTCCCTGCATCACGCAGCCCGCCAGCGCCAGCGAACCGCCGATCGCCAGCGCCAGCAGCACGCGGGGCAGGCGGATTGTCAGCCAGATCTGACGCAGCGCGTCGTCGCTGCCGCTCCACAGCAGGCTGACCGGCAGGCGCAACGCGCCCACACCGCTGGCCGCCAGCGTCATGACGGCCAGCAGCGCGGCCAGCAACCACAATGCCAGTACGGCGCGTCGGGACATCAGGGCAGTTGCTCCGCTTTACGGCGTAACTGCTGGATCGCCTGTGGCGTTCGCACGCTAAAGCCCAGCAGCGCCATATCGTCGATGGCCAGCATCTGCCGGTGACGTCCCGCTGGAGTTTGCGCCAGACCGGGCAGTTGCCACACCGCATCCGCCCCACCCAGAGCGTTCACGCCATCCTGCGAGATCACCACCAGGTCGGGCTGACTGGCGATAACGCCTTCTTGAGACAGCGGCTGATAGCGAGTGAAGCCCTGCATCGCGTTCTGCAGCCCTGCCGCACGAATGGCAGCATCCGCTGCGGTTTGTTGCCCGGCGGCCATCGCGGTCATCCCGCCGTGGTTGAGAATAAACAGCACCCGTTTATTGAGCGGTGACGCGGGAAGCGCCGACAGCGCCTGACGCAGCGAGCTGCGCAGGGTTTTCCCTTCTGCCTCGCGGTGCGTCGCCTCAGCAATAACCCGAACCTTTTCATCGATAACACTGAGGTCATTGCCTGCCGGAACGGTGATCACCCTGACGTGGCTCTGCTCTACCTGTTTTAACGCCAGAGACGGCTGTGCCTGTGCACTGGCCAGCACCAGCGTGGGGCGCATGGACAAAATGCCTTCGGCATTCAGCTGGCGCAGATAGCCCACGTCCGGCAGCGTGTTCGCCGCCTGTGGCCACTGGCTGGTGCTGTCGCGTGCCACCAGCGAAGACGCAGCGCCGAGCGCATAGACAATCTCGGTAACGTCGCCGCCGAGCGCGACGATTTTCTCCTGCGGCGCAGCAAGTGCCAGCAGCGGCAGGGCGCTGATCAGGGCAAGCCATTTTTTCATGCGGCCAGCCCTTTTGCCGTTAAGGCGTCGATCTGGCTGCGCCACTGACTCTGCTCGGGTTCGCCTTCGCTCCGCTGGCCGTACAGCTGGGCAATCTGCGTGCCGTCGGCGGCAAACAGCTCCAGGCTGGTGACATGTCCGTCAGCCGTCGGTTTGCGCGTGACCCAGGATTCGGCGATGGCGCCTTCCAGCAGATGCAGGGTAAAAGCCGGGTTGAAGATGTTCAGCCAGCCCTTCATCGGCATCAGTTTTTCCACCACGCCGGTGAAGATCTGCACGCAGCCGCGGTTGCCGACGAAAATCATGATTTCGTTCCCGTCCTGGCGTGCCGTTTCCAGCAGCTGGGCCAGCGCGGTGTTGTCGACCCTGCAGGCCAGATCGTCGCCCACCAGGCGAAACGCCTGTTGACGGCTGAGGTTGTGGCGCTTGAGCAGGCTGAAGAACTGATGCACGTCGGTCATGGCACGCCACTCTGTGTCCACGAGCGAGGCGTCCGGGTTTTCAGCGTGAGCCGGGACATCGGCCGTTTTCAACGCCAGCGGCGGATTCCCGGCAAAGATAAAGCGGGTGAGCAGATCGCCCCAGGCGGTGAGGTCGGTGTTATCCGTGGCGTAAACCTTCAGCAGGGCGTCGCCCTGGTGGTCGAAGAACTGAATGCTCTGCCGCTCGCCGTGGGCGGTGGCCTCGCTGATATGAAATACGCTCGCCCACTGGTTAAGGAACAGGCGCAGATCCAGCGCGCGCGGGTTGAGGATCAGCCCGGCGTGGCCGCTCAGGTGTTGATGGGTAAAGGCGCCGACCTGCTCGTGAACGGCGTAGTCGTTGCGGCAGATGCATTTGGTTTCGCCCACCGCTTCCAGCGCGGCCAGGATCTCGCGGGCATCACCGCGCAGGCGCCAGGCGTCATGGCCCACACGGGCGAAGGTCAGCTCGGCTTCGCTGATGTTCATTAAACCTGCAATGTCGCGCGCGTACTTACCCGGATTTTCTTCTTTTAGCTCAAGCCAGCGTGTGTAGTGATGCATTGTCTTTTCCTCTCAAAGCATTGCCCCGGCCAGCCGGGGCGGGGATTACCATTGATAACTGACGAAAATCTTCCCGTTTCGGCCATCCTGCGGAATGCCCTGTGGCGACCAGTATTGTTTGTCGAAGGCGTTGCCCAGCACCAGCGTCGTGGTGACGCCTTTAAGCTGCGCCTGGCCGGTGTAGCTCACGTAGAAATCATTAACCGCGTAGCCGGGTTGCTCGCTGTAGCTGCTGCTGATGTGCGTTGAGCGATCGACAAAGGTGCCGATCCAGCCGACGGAGAAGCCGCTTTGTGCCAGCGGAATATCCAGCTTGCTGGTGACGGTATCCGGGTTGATGCTGGAAATATACTCGCCCGTGTCGGTATCTTTTCCGCGCGTGCGGTTATAGGCGAGGTCGAGGTTGAACAGGTCGGCGGAGTATTTCGCCATCACGTCCCAGCCCCAGATTTTGGCGTTCGGGACGTTATATGACATGGTGGTCGCCGCCGCAAAATCGACGGTAGTGGAGATGTAGTCTTTGGCGTTGGTATCGAAATAGCTGGCTTTAAACTCCAGCGCATCGTTGGCCAGCATCAGATCATCAAAGCGCAGACCAAAACCATACTCCTGCGTTTCGTTGGTTTCCGGGCGCAGATTGGGGTTGGGCACCCAGTAGTTGGTATAGAAGCGGCCAATGGAGAAGTGTTTGGCGTCGTTATACATTTCGCCCATGGTTGGCGCGCGGAACGCCTGCGCGTAAGAGCCGAACAGCATCAGCCAGTCGGTCGGGCTGACGGTTAACCCGGCGCGGGAGGACCACTTATCGGCATCCACATCCTTGTAGCCGTCGCTGCTGCCGCGGTAGTTGTCGTAGCGCGTGCCGCCAAGAAGGGTCACGGGGAGGTCGCGCAGGGTGATTTCATCCTGCAGCCAGCCGGAGCTGAAATCGATTTGTGCCTGCGGAAAGCCCGTTGTTGCCCCGCCCGGGCGTTGCTCCTGACGATAATACTCACCGCCGTAGGTCAGCAGGTGCGACGCAAAGGAATCGCTGAACAGGCGGGTGCGGTTCTCCACCTTGCCGCCTTTGGTGGTCTGTTTGCGAAACTCACCGCTGCCGTCGATGTTCTGGGCGTTGATACGTGCTTCGGACCAGTAAATTTTCGCGTCGGCGTTCAGCCAGTCGTTACCCTGTGGAGCAAGGTGATAACCGAGCTGTGCGTCACGCTGGATGGTGGAGCGGTCGGTCAGCGGGTTACTGCTGCTGTCTGCTGCACTGGTTTGCGGGTTTTTCGGCTCCTGTGCAGCGTTATTGTAATAGCGCAGGGAGCCGCTCAGGCTCTGGGCCGCGTCGATTTTCCAGCTACCCTTCGCCAGCATGTTCTGAATGGATTCGTCGTTCGGGGCGGTGGTGCCGTCACTCTGGCGCAGATCGCCACGATCCCGGCTCGACCAGGAGAGCAGCCCGTCCAGGGTATCGGTGCGGCCATAGGCGCTGGCCCCCATGCCGATGCTGTGATCGCCCGTCGCACCGGTAGCGAACACCCGATAGCCGCTGTTTTTACCCGGCTCAAGCAGATCTTTGGCATCGACGGTGTCATAGGCAATCACACCGCCCAGCGCGCCGCTGCCGTACAGCAGGGCCGACGGACCGCGCACCACTTCGATACGTTTAATCAGCGCCGGATCGAGGAACGTGCTGTTCAGGTGGCCGGTGTCGGTTCCCTGGCGCACGCCGTCAACCAGTACCAGCACGCCGCGACGGTCATAACCGCGCAGGTTAACGTCCTGGCCGTTGGTACGTCCGGTGCCATCGAGCGTTAGGCCGGGGACGTTACGCAGCAGGTCGGCTGCCGAGCTGGCAGTTTGTTTATCCGGTGTGCTGGCGTCAATCACGCTTACCATCATGGGGGCTTCGAAGGCGCTACGGGCGTTACCCGTGGCGGTCACGGTCATTTCATCTGTGGTAGCAAACGCGACGCCCGGCAGGGTGCTGACAATCGCCAGCGCCAGAAGTGACGGACGTAAAGGCGCGGAAGGCAGGTGTGGCATAGCAACTCTCCATTAAGAATTGAAAGCGCTGGCTGCCTGGGGTTCACCTGGGTGGCTGGCGGAGTTTTTGTGTTGTTTATTTTGTGAGGATCAATTTTCCGGCATGGGTCTGGCGCAGCAGGTAGCGTTGACCGTCATGCTCTATAATGACCCGTCCCTCATCGCCCAGCAGGGTTTTGCTGTCAATGCGACGCTCGGCGGGGGCGGATGCTGTGTCTGTTTTTGGCGGCGTTGCCGCAGTGTTATCCGTACGTGACATAATGTTTATAAATAACAATCAATGTAACAATGATAATCATTATCAATAAACTGCAAATTCGCGGCAAGCGTTTTTGTGAAAAAAGGGTGAGAGGATCAAATTTGGGGGTGAAGTGCGGTCAGATGCCCTCACCCCGACCCTCTCCCACAGGGAGAGGGAGAAGGGTACGTATCGTAGGTAGGGTAAGCGCAGCGCCACCCGACAATAACATCAGAAGCGCGAATCTACCGCAGACGCCAGCTTCTCCAGCAGCAGTTCGCTGTCTTCCCAGCTCAGGCACGGGTCGGTGATCGACTGGCCGTAAACCAGCGGCTGACCCGACACGATTTTCTGCGTGCCTTCGCGGATAAAGCTTTCGGCCATAATGCCCGCAATGGCGCTTGAACCGCTGCGGATCTGCTGGCAGATCTCATCGCAGACATCCAGCTGGCGACGGTGCTGTTTCTGACAGTTACCGTGGCTGAAGTCCACCACCAGATGTTCCGGCAGATCGAACTCGGCCAGCGTTTCACAGGCCGCGGCGATATCCCCGGCGTGATAGTTCGGTTTCTTGCCGCCGCGCATAATGATATGCCCGTACGGATTACCGCTGGTCTGGTAGATGGTCATCTGGCCGCTCTTATCCGGCGAGAGGAACATGTGGCTGGCACGCGCAGCGCGGATCGCATCGACCGCAATCCGGGTGTTGCCATCGGTTCCGTTTTTAAACCCGACCGGGCAGGAGAGGGCAGAGGCCATTTCACGGTGGATCTGGCTCTCGGTGGTCCGCGCGCCAATCGCGCCCCAGCTGATCAGATCGGCGATAAACTGGCCGGTCACCATATCGAGAAACTCGGTGGCCGTGGGAACGCCCAGCTCGTTCACCTGCAAAAGCAGCTTACGTGCCAGCTCAATCCCATGGTTAACGCGATAGCTGCCGTTGAGATCGGGGTCTGAAATTAATCCTTTCCAGCCCACCACGGTGCGGGGTTTTTCAAAGTAGGTCCGCATCACGATCTCAAGGCGATGCTGGTGTTGTTCCCGCAGCCCCTGTAGCCGTTTTGCATAATCCATCGCCGCGTCCAGGTCATGGATCGAGCAGGGGCCAATTACCACCAGAAGACGTTTGTCTTCACCATTAAGAATTTTTTCAATGCGTCGGCGCGAGGCCGTAACATGCTCCGCAACGCCTGCGGAAAGTGGATGCCGCTGTGCCAGTTCAGCCGGTGTAACCAGGCTGTCAATGCGCGCTGTGCGGAGTTCGTCGGTTTTATTCATGGAATGTCTCAGAAATTTTTTGCTTCATCGGCAGACTACCGGGAAGTGATGGGCATCACCTTAAACCAATCCCTGCTGATTTCAAGTTCGGGGCGGCTCCGCCCCGAGGATGTGGTGGATGATACCTGAATCTGAGCTAATGTACTAGCATATTAGTACATGCGGCGATTAAGACCCATGATGTCGAGAATTTTGGTGGCGATCTCTTCGACCGAATAGTTGGTGCTGTTCAGCCAAGGGATCTGGTTTTTGCGGTACAGTGCTTCCACTTCGGAGACCTCCATTCGACACTGGCGCATGGAGGCGTAGCGGCTGTTCTCGCGGCGCTCTTCGCGGATGGCGGCAAGGCGCTCCGGATTAATGGTCAGCCCGAACAGCTTGTGCTGCAGCGGCTTCAGGGCGGCAGGCAGCACCAGATTGTCCATATCATCGGCAATGAACGGGTAGTTGGCGGCACGAATACCAAACTGCATCGCCAGGTAGAGGCTGGTAGGGGTTTTGCCGCAGCGCGAGACGCCCAGCAAAATGACCTGCGCCTGGTCGAGGTTTCGCAGCGAGATGCCGTCGTCATGCGCCAGGGTGTAGTCAATGGCGGCGATACGCGCATCGTATTTGGTCAGGTTGCCGGGGTTCAGCCCGTGGGTTCGGTGGGCGATGGGGGTCGGGTCGAGCTTCAGCTCGCTCTGCAGCGGGGCCACCAGCGCCTGCACGATATCCTGACAAAAGCCTTCGCTTTGCAGAATGATGTTGCGAATTTCCGGGATCACGATGGAGTAGAACACCAGCGGGCGTACGCCCGTCTGCTGGTAAATGGCATCAATCTGGTCCTTGACCGCGCGCGCGCGGCTCTCATTTTCCACAAACGGCAGCGTGATGCTGTTAATCGAAACGGGGAACTGTGACATCACCGCATGCCCCAGCACCTCGGCGGTAATCGCCGTACCATCAGAAATATAAAAAACGTGGCGATCGACAGCATTATCCATTTTATCCACCCTGAATATCGGACCTAATTGTCTGAAAGCATAAATTAAAAAAGTTAATTGCACAGCAAAGAAGTTATCTGAATTTAAAATGAAATGGTGTTTTTGATTTTCCTGAAAAGTGGATTTCATTTTTCAAATAGCGACGTCATTTTTGTGGTTTTTGGCTGAATATATAGGAATCATCGGCTTATCCGGTGGAGGGAAAGTATCCGAAAAGTTGAAAATTTAAATTGCTTACACGATTCACCGTTTTTTTAGCGTAAATAAATATGCCAGTATAAATACGTAGTCAGGTGTTTCTTACTCCGATCAAATATCACAAAAGGATTGTTTCGATGTCCAACAATGGCTCGTCACCGCTGGTGCTTTGGTATAACCAACTCGGCATGAATGATGTAGACAGAGTTGGGGGCAAAAATGCCTCCCTGGGTGAAATGATTACAAATCTGTCCGGTATGGGTGTCTCCGTACCAAACGGGTTTGCCACGACCGCCGATGCGTTTAACCTGTTTTTAGACCAGAGCGGTGTAAACCAGCGCATTTACGACCTGCTGGATAAAACGGATATTGATGACGTTACCGCGCTTGCTAAAGCCGGGGCGCAGATCCGCCAGTGGATTATCGACACACCTTTACAGCCGGAACTGGAAAAAGCCATTCACGATGCGTACAACCAGCTCTCCGCTGATGATGCGCAGGCCTCTTTCGCCGTGCGCTCCTCTGCAACCGCAGAAGACATGCCGGATGCCTCGTTCGCCGGACAACAGGAAACTTTCCTGAACGTTCAGGGATATGATGCGGTACTGGTGGCGGTGAAACACGTGTTCGCCTCCCTGTTTAACGATCGCGCTATCTCCTATCGCGTGCATCAGGGCTATGACCATCGCGGCGTCGCGCTCTCTGCGGGCGTACAGCGTATGGTGCGTTCCGACGTGGGCTCTTCCGGCGTGATGTTCTCCATTGATACCGAGTCCGGCTTCGACCAGGTGGTATTCATCACCTCCGCGTGGGGTCTGGGTGAGATGGTGGTGCAGGGGGCCGTGAACCCTGACGAATTCTACGTCCACAAACCGACGCTTGCCGCCAACCGTCCGGCGGTGGTTCGTCGCACCATGGGCTCGAAAAAAATCCGCATGATCTATGCCCCGACCCAGGAGCATGGCAAGCAGGTGAAGATTGAAGATGTACCGCAGGAGCTGCGCGACCGCTTCTCCCTGACCGACGCCGAAGTGCAGGAGCTGGCGAAGCAGGCGGTGCAGATTGAAAAACACTACGGCCGTCCGATGGACATCGAATGGGCCAAAGACGGTCACACCGGCAAGCTGTTCATCGTCCAGGCGCGCCCGGAAACGGTTCGCTCCCGCGGCCAGGTGATGGAGCGTTATACCCTCCACGCGCAGGGCAAAATCGTGGCGGAAGGTCGCGCGATTGGTCACCGCATTGGTGCCGGTCCGGTGAAAGTGATCCACGATATCAGCGAGATGAACCGCATTGAACCGGGCGACGTGCTGGTAACCGACATGACCGATCCGGACTGGGAACCGATCATGAAGAAAGCCGCGGCTATCGTCACCAACCGTGGCGGGCGTACCTGTCACGCGGCGATCATCGCCCGCGAGCTGGGGATCCCGGCGGTTGTCGGCTGCGGTGACGCAACCGAACGCATGAAGGACGGACAGAACGTGACCGTCTCCTGTGCCGAAGGGGATACCGGCTACGTGTATGCTGACATCCTTGACTTCAGCGTGAAAAGCTCCAGCGTCGATACCATGCCGGACCTGCCGCTGAAGATCATGATGAACGTCGGTAACCCGGACCGCGCGTTTGACTTCGCCTGCCTGCCGAACGAAGGCGTGGGCCTGGCGCGTCTGGAATTCATCATCAACCGTATGATTGGCGTTCACCCGCGCGCGCTGCTGGAATTTGACGACCAGGACGCAAAGCTGCAGAACGAAATTCGCGAGATGATGAAAGGCTACGACTCGCCGAAAGAGTTTTATGTTGGCCGTCTGACCGAAGGGATCGCGACGCTCGGGGCGGCGTTTTATCCGAAGCGCGTGATCGTGCGTCTGTCAGACTTTAAGTCTAACGAATACGCCAACCTGGTGGGCGGCGAGCGTTACGAGCCGGAAGAAGAGAACCCGATGCTGGGCTTCCGTGGGGCCGGACGTTATGTCTCCGACAGCTTCCGCGACTGCTTCGCGCTGGAATGTGAAGCGGTAAAACGCGTGCGCAACGACATGGGGCTGACTAACGTTGAGATCATGATCCCGTTCGTACGTACCGTGGACCAGGCGAAAGCGGTGGTGGACGAGCTGGCGCGTCAGGGGCTGAAGCGCGGCGAAAATGGGCTGAAGATCATCATGATGTGTGAGATCCCGTCCAACGCCCTGCTGGCAGAGCAGTTCCTGGAGCACTTCGACGGCTTCTCTATCGGTTCGAATGACATGACGCAGCTGACGCTGGGTCTGGACCGTGACTCCGGCGTGGTCTCTGAGCTGTTCGACGAACGCAACGAGGCGGTGAAAGCCCTGCTGTCGATGTCCATCCGTGCGGCGAAGAAACAGGGTAAATACGTCGGGATTTGTGGCCAGGGGCCTTCTGACCATGAAGACTTCGCGGCCTGGCTGATGGAAGAGGGGATCGACAGTCTTTCCCTCAACCCGGACACCGTGGTGCAAACCTGGCTGAGCTTGGCTGAACTGAACAAGTAACGTCTTCCGTATCTGAAAAGGCGAGGGAAATAATCCTCGCCTTTTTTATTTCCGCTTATATTTGCTCCCCATCACAAATAAAGTAAAAAACCAAATATCATAATTTGTCTGTTAATTTAGACAATTGTTAGCACACAAAGGGTTGCTAATACTTGAGCCTTACCGCGCAAATCAACAGGATTTTGCGCAACTGGTTGAAATACGTTTTAACCTGATAAAAAGGCAAATAACAAATGACAATCTCCTCTGTACTGCGTACCAAAGATAAAATAGGTTATGGCTTAGGTGATATGGCCAGTGCGCTGGTCTGGCAAACAGCGACGTTATTTCTTGCTTATTTCTATACAGACGTTTTCGGTTTACCTGCGGCCATTATGGGCACCATGTTTTTAGTGGTGCGCGTGGTCGATGCCTTTATTGATCCCTGTATCGGCGCGCTGGTGGATCGCACCCAAACGCGTCACGGTCGTTTCCGTCCATGGCTGCTGTGGTTTGCCATTCCGTTTGGCGTGAGCTGCCTCATTACGTACTACGTTCCCGACGTCGGGCCCACGGCGAAAATCGTCTATGCCTGTGTGACCTACGGGATTTTAAGCCTCATCTATTCCGCCATTAACGTCCCTTACTGCGCCATGCCGGGCGCGCTGACGCTGGATCCGCGCGAGCGCCATTCGCTGCAGTCGTGGCGCTTTGGCCTGTCGTTTATCGGCGGGTTGATTGTGACGGTTATCGCTTTGCCGTTGGTTTCGCATCTTGGACAGGGCAACGTACAGAAAGGCTATTTCTATGCCATGAGCCTGATGGGATTACTGGGGATTATTTTATTCTTCTGCTGCTTCCTGATGACCCGCGAGCGCTATTCTCCGCGGAATGATACTTCTGGCTCCATGCTCACCGATTTAAAACTGCTGGCTGGGAACAGCCAGTGGCGAATTGTGTTCCTGTTTAATATTTTGCTGTTAACGGCGGTCGTGACGCGCGGCTCTGCCACGATGTATTACGTGAATTATGTGCTGTTGCGTCCGGAACAGGTGTTTGCCTTTATCGTCTCCGGGATGGTGGCCTCCTTAAGTGGCGCATTATTATCCGAACGGCTGCTGGGGAAATTTGACCGCGTTCGCGCTTATCAGTGGACCATTATTTCCTTCGTGATTTTTGGGGCGCTGATCTTCTTCCTGCCGCCTTCACAGGTCTGGCTGATTTTCGGCCTCAATATTGTCTTTAGCTTCATCCAGAACCTGACCACGCCGCTGCAGTGGACCATGTTCTCCGATGTGGTCGACTATGAAGAGCACCGCAGCGGTCGCCGGCTCGATGGTCTGGTCTTCTCCACCGCGCTGTTCGCCATCAAATTTGGTCTGGCGTTGGGTGGGGCAGTGGTGGGTTGGGTGCTCGGGATGGTGGATTACGCGCCAGGCCAGGCAACCCAGACGCCGCACGTACTCACGACCATTAACGCACTGTTTACCCTCATTCCGTGCGTGCTGTTCCTCTGCATGGTCGCGCTGCTTGCCATCTACAAACTCAACAGTCGGCTGGTGGATTCCATCGCCCGCGAACTGGCCAGCAAGCGCGACGTGCGGCCAGAAGCAGGGCAACTCAGCCCGGCTGCCCCTTCCGCACTACAGGAGTAAAACATGACTGCAATCTATAAGGACGCGGGACGTCCCGTGCACGAGCGCGTCGCCGACTTGCTGGCACGCATGACCCCGGAAGAGAAGTTCGCCCAGATGCACGCGTACTGGCTGATCCTCGATGAAAACGGCAACCACCGTGAACGCAGCGACTTGAGTGACGAATTCGCGGGGGTGAGTGAACAGGCCTCGCTCAGCGAACGGCTTAAGCTGGGCGTCGGGCAGATTACCCGTCCGCTGGGTACCCATATCGTTGATGCGCAAACCGGCGTGCGCGCCGCCAACCGTCTGCAGCGGATGATGATGGAAGAGACGCGGCTCGGCATTCCGGCGCTGTTCCATGAGGAGTGTCTGGTGGGGTTGTTGTGCAAAGCGGCCACGCTGTTCCCGTCGTCGCTCAACTACGGTTCAACCTGGGATCCGGCGCTGGTACAGCGGGCAGCCGAGCAGATAGGCAAAGAGGCGCGCTCTGTGGGCTGCCAGCAGGGGCTGGCCCCGGTGCTGGATGTCTCCCGCGATGTGCGCTGGGGGCGCACGGAAGAGACCTTTGGCGAAGATCCCTGGCTGGTGGGCGTGATGGCCACGGCCTACGTTAAAGGGCTGCAGGGCGATAAACGCGATCTGCTGGCCACGCTTAAGCACTATGTGGGCCACTCGTTCAGCGAGGGAGCGCGCAACCATGCCCCGGTTCATCTGGGCTTTAGCGAACTGAATGATACCTTCCTGCTGCCGTTTGAAATGGCGGTGAAGCTGGCCAATGCCGGGTCGGTGATGCCTGCCTACCACGATATCGACAATCAGCCGGGGCACAGTGACCACTTCCTGCTGACCACCGTCCTGCGCGAACAGTGGGGCTTTGACGGGATCGTTGTGGCGGACTATGGCGGCGTCAGCCTGCTGCATCAGCATCACGGGGTCTCGCATGATGCGACCGAATCCGCCGCGCTGGCCTTTAACGCCGGGCTTGATGTTGAGCTGCCGAAAGATGACTGCGCCCGCCATCTGGCCGAGGCCGTTGAGCGTGGTCTGATCTCTATGGCGAAAGTGGACGAGATTGTAGGACGCGTGCTGACCGAAAAATTCCGTCTCGGCCTGTTTGAAAACCCGTATGCCGATGAAAGTGGCATTGATTTGCAAAATGAGACCACCCGGCAGGTTGCACGTGAGGTGGCGACCCGCTCGCTGACGCTGCTGGAGAATAACGGCATTTTGCCTCTCGGCGGCAAACCCCGTGTGGCGGTGGTGGGCCCCACGGCGGACGATCCGCTGGCGTTGCTCAGCGGCTACAGCTTCCCGGTGCATTTGATTATCAGCGATATGGTTGACGAAACGTCGCAGGTGACGACTCCGCGCGCGGCGCTGGAGCACTATCTGGGCGCGTCGAACGTGCGTTATGCCAAAGGGTGTCACATCATCGAAAAACGAATGGCGGGCGCGCCGGTCTTCCCGGGTGACAGTGGGGGCAAACCGATGCAGCAGTCGCCGGTGTCGCAAAGTACCGCGCTGATCCCCGAAGCCGTGAACGCCGCGCAGGAGAGCGACGTGGTGGTGGCCTGCGTCGGCGACCTCGCCGGTTTGTTCCAGAGCGGCACGGTAGGGGAAGGATCCGATACCGACTCCCTGCACCTGCCTGGCGTTCAGCAACAACTGCTGGAAGCCCTGGTCGCCACGGGCAAACCGGTGATTGTCGTGATGACCGGTGGGCGGCCGTACAATCTTCAGGGGCTGGAAGATAAGGTCGCGGCGCTGATGATGGCCTGGGCACCTGGGCAGGAAGGGGGCTGGGCAATTGCCGATGTGTTAACCGGCCGCGCGGAGCCGCAGGGACGTCTGGTGGTGAGCGTGCCGAAAAGTGCGGGCGCCATGCCGTACTACTACAACCACAAGCTGAAAAGCGGCGGCACGCCATTCGCGTTCCACTTTGGCTCCCGCTATCCCTTTGGTTTCGGCCTTGGCTGGACGCAATTTAACTGGGGCGCAGCACGCCTCGCGCAAAACAGCGTACCGGTGGACGGCGAGGTTGTGTTGAATATTGACGTCACCAACCGCGGTGAACGCAGCGGCAGCGAGGTGGTGCAGGTGTACGTCCGGGATAAGGTTGCCACGCAGGTGCGGCCGCTTCAGGAGCTGAAAGCGTTCCAGCGTGTGGCGCTCGCGCCGGGCGAAACGGCCACGCTCACCTTTACGCTGCCCGTGGAGATGTTCAACTTTACCCGTCGGGACGGCAAACGCATTGTCGAGCCGGGCGAGTTTGAGCTACAGGTGGGAGCATCGTCGGCGGATATTCGCGACGTGGTGACGGTCAATGTGACGGGAGAGACGCGGGTGCTGCCTGCTGAATGGCGCATGCTAAGCACCTGTCAGGTTCAGCACGCGTAGTCAGGATAAAAAAAAGCCCATCGTGGGAGATGGGCAAAGACTACACACAGCAATTCGTTGTTTCACTCAGGGGATTTCCATGCTTATAAATCAAGGTGTTGATTTATAACCGTGAGCTAATAGTAGGCATGCCAACCTTGAGCGTCGATCAGATTCGTCTCAATAGTTAAAGAGAAGTAAAGATTTCTTGAGGTGAATAGCGGACTTAGAGCAAAAAAGGCGGGTCGGACCAGTGCGCAACGAATAAATAGTTTAGCAACGTTTAAGTATTGCCGGGGGGAATGTAGGCCGGGTAAGCGTCACGCCACCCGGCAACCCCTTTTACTGCGTATTCTTCTCTTCCAGCTCTTCGAGCTCGCTCAAAATCACATCCGGGTCGGTGCCCGGCGGCGGCACTTCGTGTACCCAGGCGGAGAAGAGACGCCAGGTGACGGCAAGCAGCACCGGTCCAATAAACAGACCGATCATCCCAAAGGCGATTAACCCGCCAATGACGCCGGAGAGGATCAGGATCAGCGGCAGGTCCGCGCCCATGCGGATGAGGATGGGACGAATCACGTTATCCATGGTGCCGACCACGCAGCTCCAGACCAGCAGAACGGTTCCCCACGTGGTATCCCCCGTCCAGTAAAGCCAGATGATGCTGGGGACCAGCACCAGCAACGGCCCCAACTGAGCAAGACTGGTCATCAGCATCACCACCGTAAAGACGGTAGCGTACGGCACGCCAGAAATGGCCAGGCCAATACCGCCCAGCACCGCCTGCACCAGCGCCGTGACGACCACCCCAAGCGCAACCGCCCGCACGGCCTGCGCCGCCAGCAGAACTGCGGCATCGCCGCGTTTACCGGCCAGTCGGGTAGCGAAATGGCGTACGCCCAACGCTACCTGCTCACCGCGCCAGTAGAGCAGGGCGCTGAAGACCAGCATCAGCGCACAGTGCATCATAAAGCGACCAATATGTGCCGCCTGACCCACAAACCAGGTGGTGGTGGTGCCAATATACGGACGCACTTTCGCCATCAACGCGCTGCCGCCCATCTCCAGCAGGCTGTGCCAGCCGCTGTAAAGTTTGGCGCCTACCACCGGAATGCTGTTCAGCCAGGCGAGATCCGGCAGCGTTAAATCACCGCTGGTGACGGCGCGAATAACCGGGCCACTGGAATCGACAAGGCTGTTCACCAGCAGCGCAATCGGAATAATAAACAGCAGGAACAGCAGTAGCGTCATGACCAGTACCGCCAGACCGCGGCGGCCAAACAGCAGTTTCTGCAAACGTAACAGCACCGGCCAGGTCGCCACGACCACCGTCGCGGCCCAGGCGAAGCCAAGTATGAAAGGTTGAACAATCCACAGACACGCAATAATCATGAGGGCCAGAAACAGCACCGACAGCAAAATTTGCGCAACATCCCTGGGCTGGCGAAGATTGACCATAAATGAAACTTTCCTTAATAAACACCAGCGAGGCTGGCGGGAACGGATAACCGCGTCACTCTAATCATTAATGATATCAGCGATTTTTGACAGGCGGATTTTGCCCGTAATTCAGCGAAGCACATAAGAAAAAAATGTGATAAAACTTTCCAGACACAACGCAAACGATTTCACACTACTCTAATTAGGGTCGACAGTCATGATCCCACAGATTTCTCAAGCACCTGGCGTCGTTCAGCTGGTGCTTAATTTTTTGCAGGCACTGGAGCAACAGGGTTTTACAGGTGATACCGCCACGAACTATGCCGACAGGCTGACGATGGCGACCGATAACAGTATTTACCAGCTTCTTCCCGATGCAGTCGTCTTTCCACGTTCAACGGCCGATGTGGCGCTGATTGCCCGGCTGGCGACGCAAGAGCGTTTTAGCGCTCTGGTGTTCACCCCGCGCGGCGGCGGCACCGGAACAAATGGCCAGGCCCTGAACCAGGGCATCATCATTGATATGTCGCGCTATATGAATCGCATCATCGAGATCAATCCTGAAGAGGGATGGGTTCGCGTTGAAGCGGGGGTGATTAAGGATCAGCTCAACCAGTATCTGAAGCCCTACGGTTACTTTTTTGCGCCCGAGCTTTCTACCAGCAACCGGGCAACCATCGGCGGGATGATCAACACCGATGCCTCCGGGCAGGGGTCGCTGGTCTACGGAAAAACCTCCGATCATGTTCTGGGCATACGGGCGGTGCTGCTGGGCGGTGATATCCTGGATACCCAGCCTGTGCCGGTTGAGCTGGCTGAAACGCTGGGTAAAGAGAACACCGCAAGCGGGCGCATCTATCGCACCGTGCTGGAACGCTGTCGCGATAACCGCCAGCTGATCCTCGACAAATTCCCCAAACTGAACCGTTTCCTCACCGGTTACGACCTGCGTCACGTCTTTAACGACGAACTGACCCAGTTTGATTTGACCCGTGTGCTGACCGGCTCCGAAGGAACGCTGGCGTTTATTACCGAGGCGCGGCTGGATATCACCCGGCTGCCCAAAGTGCGCCGCCTGGTGAACGTCAAATATGACTCTTTTGATTCCGCGCTGCGTAATGCCCCGTTTATGGTGGAGGCGCAGGCGCTGTCGGTGGAAACCGTTGACTCGAAGGTGCTTAATCTGGCGCGGGAAGATATCGTCTGGCACTCGGTGCGGGAGCTGATTACCGATGTGCCGGACAAAGAGATGCTTGGGCTTAACATTGTTGAATTTGCCGGAGACGATGCAGAACTTATCGATAGCCAGGTGACCACGCTCTGTCAGCGGCTTGATGAACTGATCGCCCACGGCGAAGGCGGGGTCATTGGCTGGCAGCTCTGTAACGACCTGGCCGGCATTGAGCGTATCTACGCGATGCGTAAAAAAGCGGTGGGGCTGCTCGGCAATGCCAAAGGCGCCGCGAAGCCGATTCCGTTTGCGGAAGATACCTGCGTCCCTCCTGAGCATCTGGCGGATTATATCGTTGAATTCCGTGCGCTGCTGGACAGCCACGGCCTGAGCTATGGCATGTTCGGCCACGTTGATGCCGGGGTGCTGCATGTGCGTCCGGCCCTGGACATGTGCGATCCGCAGCAGGAGATCCTGATGAAACAGATCTCCGATGAGGTGGTGGCCTTAACCGCGAAATATGGCGGCCTGCTGTGGGGGGAACACGGAAAAGGGTTCCGCGCCGAGTACAGCCCGGCGTTCTTCGGTGAACAGCTCTTCGGCGAGCTGCGCAAGGTCAAAGCGGCGTTCGATCCCAATAACCGTCTCAATCCGGGGAAAATTTGTCCGCCGGAGGGGGTGGACGCGCCCATGCTGCAGGTGGATGCCGTCAAACGCGGCACGTACGACAGACAAATCCCCATTGCCGTGCGCGCGTCCTGGCGCGGGGCGCTGGAGTGTAACGGCAACGGCCTGTGCTTTAACTTCGACGTGAAAAGCCCGATGTGCCCGTCGATGAAAATCACCAGCAACCGCATTCATTCGCCAAAAGGGCGTGCGACGCTGGTACGCGAATGGCTGCGTTTGCTGGCCGATCGCGGTATCGACCCGCTCAAGCTGGAGCAGGAGTTGCCGGAAAAACGGGCCAGCCTGCGTTCCCTGATTGAGCGCACCCGCAACAGCTGGCATGCGAATAAGGGCGAGTATGATTTCTCCCATGAGGTGAAAGAGGCCATGTCCGGCTGCCTGGCCTGTAAAGCCTGTTCGACCCAGTGCCCGATTAAGATAGACGTACCGGAGTTCCGCTCGCGCTTCCTGCAGATCTACCACACGCGCTATCTGCGCCCGATGCGCGACCATCTGGTGGCAACGGTGGAGAGCTATGCCCCGCTGATGGCCCGGGCGCCAAAGACGTTCAACTTCTTTATCAATCAGCCGCTGGTGCGCAAGCTTTCCGAAAAGCATATCGGGATGGTGGATCTGCCGCTGCTCTCGGTGCCGTCGCTGCAGCGTCAGCTGGTGGGGCACCGCTCGGCAAACATGACCCTGGAGCAGCTTGAGGCGTTAAGTCCTGAGCAAAAAGCGAAGGTGGTGCTGGTGGTGCAGGATCCGTTTACCAGCTATTACGACGCGCAGGTGGTGGCCGATTTTGTCCGTCTGGCGGAAAAACTGGGGTATCAGCCGGTGGTTCTGCCGTTCTCACCCAACGGTAAGGCGCAACACATTAAAGGCTTCCTCAACCGCTTCGCGAAAACGGCGCAAAAAACGTCTGATTTCCTTAACCGGGTCGCCGGGCTGGGCATGCCGATGGTGGGTGTCGATCCGGCGCTGGTGCTCTGCTATCGCGATGAATATAAGCAGACGCTGGGTGATAAACGCGGGGCGTTCCACGTTATGCTGGTGCACGAGTGGCTGCCAGCGGCCCTCGAGCAGACCAGCGCCATGGAGGTCAGCGGTGAGCCGTGGTACCTGTTTGGCCACTGTACCGAAGTCACCGCGCTGCCGGGCGCACCTGCGCAATGGGCCTCTATTTTTGCCCGCTTTGGCGCGAAGCTTGAGAGCGTCAGCGTCGGTTGCTGCGGCATGGCAGGCACTTACGGGCATGAAGTGAAGAATCACGCCAACTCGCTCGGTATTTACGAGCTGTCATGGCATCAGGCGATGCAGCGCTTGCCGCGAAACCGCTGCCTGGCAACGGGCTACTCCTGCCGCAGCCAGGTGAAACGTGTTGAAGGTAACGGGGTACGCCATCCGTTACAGGCTTTACTGGAGATTATCGGATGATCTGGAAACGTGCCGTCACGCTACAGGCGTTAAACGCCATGGGCGAGGGGAATATGGTCGGGTTGCTGGATATTCAGTTTATCCGCATCGGCGAAGACGATCTGGAGGCCACCATGCCTGTCGATCATCGTACGCACCAGCCGTTTGGTTTACTGCACGGCGGTGCGTCCGTGGTGCTGGCCGAAACCCTGGGCTCGGTGGCGGGGTATCTCTGCACCGAAGGGGAGCAGAAGGTCGTCGGGCTTGAGGTGAACGCCAACCATATTCGCTCGGTGCGCAGCGGGCGCGTGCGCGGTATTTGCCGCGCGCTGCACGCCGGTAGCCGTCATCAGGTGTGGCAGATTGATATTCTCGATGAGCAGGATCGGCTGTGCTGCTCATCCAGGCTGACGACGGCGGTGGTGTAAATTTCCTGATGTTTTTGCATTTGGTCAAAATCTCGCCAGGGTGTTGTGATATACTGGTCTGGATTTGTACACAAGTGAGGACATCATGGATACTGAAATAACCCCAACGCAACTGGCAATTGAATATTTACGTCGCGATAACAGCAACCTGTCTCCGGCGCAGTACCTGAAAAAGCTGAAACAGCTTGAACTGGAGTTTACAGATTTGCTGGCGCTCTCTTCGAATGAACTGAAAGAAGAGATCTATTTTGCCTGGCGCTTGGGCGTTCACGTCCATTGAGAGAGTGAAAAGGCCGCGAGCGCGGCCTTTTTTGTGTCTGCAATTCAGTACCGGGCGGGAAGTTTATTGATTTTAATCAGCCTGCCATCTTCCATTTCAATAAAGCCCCCCGTTTTGAGATCGGCCAGGATACGCATCACGCCGCTGCGGGAAAGCTGGGTTTTATCGCGAATGTAGCGTTCTGCGGTTATCTCCCGGCGATAAGATTCATCTTCATTCATTAATAACATCAGCTGCTGGCGGATCATCTCATAGGCCGTCGGGGCACCCTTTGGCATGACGGTGTTATAGAGCCGGTTGTACATAAACATCAGGTGGTTTGATATCAACCCCCACAGCGCCTTCTCCTGAATAATGCCGTGGAGCTGCTCTGCGGTCAGCGTTCCAATCTTGCAGGGGGTCACTGTTTTCAGGTAGTCGTCAAAAAAGATGTCATTAATATTAGCCACTCCAAATAACGCCGGGCTTTTCGCGGTCGACAGCATCAGATTGTCGCTGCGTCGGTAAATGGCAACGGTCCCTTCCAGAATCAAATAACTCATTCCCCGGCCATTAACCACCAGATCCAGCTGCTCCCCGCGATCGAGATGACGGACAGAAGAATAAGGTTGTAAGTGCGTAATCAGCGCTTGCGCATAGGGAGAACCACGATGGGGTTTTTCTGTGGAGGACATAACCTGAACCTGAAAGAATCGTCTTTCTGATTATAGCGTTACTCCTTATTACCGACATCACCTGAATCAGTATTTCCGCGGCAGATGGTGGACATCAAGCAGCACGCCTCGCTCCATCGTAATGTACTTCCCGGTGCGCAGTTCGGCCAGGATCCGCATTATCCCGCTACGCGAAAGCCAGGTGCGACTTTGTATATAGGCGGCCGCCGTGGTGTTCAGCCGTATTGCTTCGGGCTCCTGCATCAATTCAACCAGCTGAAAACGGATGATGTCATAGGCCGACATCTGCGAGATCCGGGAGCAGTGCTCATAGACCCGGGAGGCGGTATAGATCAGCAGATGCGAAAACGGCTCCCACAAATTGTGTTGCGCAATCACGCCGTTAAAACGCTCCAGCGAAACCCCGGCGAGTTCGGAGGTCTCCAGCGCCCTGACATACAGGTGCTCTGAGGAGAACTGGCTACTCACGCCAAGAATAAACGGCGCGGATTCAGAATTTAAGACGATGCCATCTCCCCGACGGTGCAACGCCACGCTGCCCTGGAGCAATAAAAAACACTGACGCACGTCGTTTGCATAATAGTGGAGCACTTCCCCCCGGGACAGTATGCGCCTCTCTGCCAACGGAAGAAGATGATCAATTAATTTCTCGATGTGCTTATAGGGTTTAGCCGTAAGCACGGTGGCTTTTTCATTATCGAGACTGGGAGCCATTCGGGTGTTCATCAGATACCTCACTCACGGACGCGATCATTATTTGATCGATATAGAGAATTATCTTAAAAAACAGCGAGTCGTGGAATATTTAAGACGGGTCCAAAAATAGACCGCAGTAAATGACGAGCCTAATTATATGAATTTTAAGGACGTAAATTAGGGGTCTAAAAGTAGACTCGAAATAGAAAGGCTTAAGAAATTTCAAAACTGAAATGTATTTATTTTGTTAAAGAGAAGTCTACAGCTAGACCTCAAAATAGATTGTGTACCGAAAAAGAGTTGTATAAATTTCGGTCATCGGCTGATGAAGCCCGAATTATGTAATCTGGATTTCAGTAATAAATAAAGTGATACAGGATTTGATGATGAAAAATAAAATGATGATAACCCTGCTGGCAGTGGGTTCCGCCCTGACAGCAACCCACGCTTTCGCCGCAGCAGGTACCGTTAATTTTAACGGAAATATTCTGGATTCCGCCTGTGACGTTGATGTGGCTTCGCAGAACCAGGTGGTGGTATTAGGTGATTATTATAAGACCGAGTTTCCGACCACCGGGGCCAGAACCGCAGCCACGCAATTTAATATCGTGTTGAAAAATTGCCCGGTGACGGTGACCAACGCGAAGGTTCGCTTTGATGGTACGCCAGATGCCACCAATTCCAGCCTGCTGGCGATTGATTCGTCCGCGGCGGGAGCGGCGACCGGAGTGGCAATCAACCTGATGAGTGCGGATAAGGCGGATCTGCCGCTTCACGGCAGCAACAGCTATAGCTATGTGCTGAGCAGCACCGCGGATAATACCCTGAGTTTCTACGCTCAGTATATTTCCACCGCAGCGACTGTCACCGCCGGTCCGGCGAATTCTGTCGCTAACTTCTCCGTGGTTTACAACTAATCGTTTGCAGCAATGTGCAGGGGGCCATCCCGGCCCCTTTGTGGTATGTGGTTTACAATGCGTTTTATCAACACAACCGGACTGGCCGTAGCGCTGTCAGCACTGACGCTGAGCACAGCGCAGGCCGGAGTGATTATTGGCGGTACCCGTATCATTTTCGATGGGACAAAAAAAGAGGCGTCAATAAGCATTAATAATCCTGACGCGACGCCTTATTTAATTCAGTCATGGATAGATTTGCCGGAAGGTAATTCAGGTAAAGCGCCTTTTATTATTACCCCACCGTTATACCGACTGGATGGCGGGCAAAAAAACGTCGAGCGAATTGTGATGGCGGGTGCACTGCCTCAGCAGCAGGAAAGTTTATTTTGGCTGAATATTAAAGCGATCCCTTCAGCATCAAAACAGACGAACGCCCTGCAAATAGCAGTGAAAACGCGCATCAAACTGATCTACCGGCCAGAAAGTTTGCGGGCGTCTACGCCAGAAGAACAGGCTAATAAATTAACCTGGCAACGCGCCGGGAATGAAATTCAGGTCAACAACCCCACGCAATATGTCGTCAATTTTAATGAAATTACGCTGGGGGGGAAAAAGCTGGACGATGTGACCTACGTGTTACCCGGTGCCTCAGCCCGGTTTGTATTACCCAATGAGGCAAGGGGAAATTCACTCACGTTTAAAATTATTAACGACTATGGCAGTCCCGGCGTATTACATAAAGCCAGTTTGTGATCCTTTCACAAACGGCAACGCCTGCATTAACCCGGTAATTCGCAATGACGGTAAATAACACAATGAAACCCGCACGCCTGGCGATGTTTATCGCCTTAGCGTTTGGCGGATCCTCAACCTCGCTCTACGCCAGTGTTGCCTTTAACTCCGAATTAATTGAGCTGGATAATCCAGGCATGGATAAAGCCGATTTGTCGGCCTTTGAATCAGGCTCGCAGGCACCGGGGATCTACCATGTCGATATTATTGTCGACGACGCGTTTCTGGAGACGGGGGATATTCAGTTTACCGCGAGCAAAGCCGACAACGGCGATGCGTCATTGCAGCCTTGTCTGAGTCTTGCGCAATTAAAACGCTGGGGGGTGAAAACGGCATTATTTCCTGCGCTCAGTGCAGGACACGATGAATGCGTCAATCTTCAGGCGATTCCCCAGGCAAGTGCTGATTTCCAGTTTGGTGCCCAGCGTCTGGTGTTGAGTATTCCGCAGGCCGCCATCGATCTGCCGGCAAGAGGCTATGTGCCGCCGGAGATGTGGGATGAGGGGATAACGGCAGCCATGCTCAATTACAGCCTCAGCGGCGCGAACAGCCGGGCGAAAGCGGGTGAGGGGGCCAGCAGCAACAGCCAGTATGCGAACCTGCGTCCGGGGATAAATATTGGCCCGTGGCGTCTACGCAACTACACCACCTGGTCACGGGATGGCGCGGGGAAAGATCGATGGGACACGGTCTACAGCTATCTGCAACGTGCCGTTATTCCCCTGAAAGCGCAGCTTACCCTTGGGGACAGTTCCGCCCCGGCGGATGTCTTTGACAGCGTGCCTTTTCGCGGGGTTCAGCTGGCCTCGGATGATGACATGTTACCGGATTCCCTGAAAGGCTATGCCCCAGTGGTCCGCGGGATCGCGCGCACCAATGCTCAGGTGGTGATTCGCCAGAATGGCTATCAGATCTACCAAAGCTACGTGGCGCCGGGCGCGTTTGAAATTACCGATATGTATCCCACCGGTGGCGCGGGCGATTTAGACGTGACCATCAAAGAGGCCGATGGCAGCGAGCAGCATTTCACGCTGCCGTATGCCTCGGTACCGGTATTGCAGCGCGAAGGGCGACTGAAATATGCCCTCACCGGTGGACAGTATCGCGCCTACAACAGCAGCGTGGAGAAAACCCCGTTCGGGCAGATCGCCGCGATTTATGGGCTTCAGAAGGGCATCACGATCTATGGCGGGGGGCAGGGTGCCAGCAAATATCAGTCGCTTGCGGTCGGAGCTGGTAAAAACATGGGGGACTTCGGCGCGCTTTCCGTCGATGTCACCCAGGCCTGGTCAACGCCGGCCAATACTGCAAAAACGCAGGGGCAGTCCTGGCGAGCGCGTTACAGCAAGAACGTTATTAATACCGGCACCAACTTTTCGATTGCGGGGTACCGTTATTCAACGCGCGGCTATTACGGACTCCAGGACGTGCTGGACTCCTGGGGGAACAGCGGCGCACTTCAGGACAGACGGCGTAACCGCCTGGAGCTCACCATGAGCCAGACGCTGGGCGGTGACCGGGGCGCGCTGACGCTCAGCGCCGCGCGGGAAGATTACTGGAACGCTGACAGACCCATGGCGTCGTGGAGTGTCGGCTACAACAATGACTGGCACAACATCAGCTATGGCGTGAGCTGGACATACAGCAAAAATGGCAGCCCGTCGTCTGGCAGTGGAAGTACAAAGACCTACGCTAACGACCAGCTTCTGGCGCTGACCGTTAGCGTACCGCTGGATAAATTTCTGCCGCAGACGTGGGCTAACTATGGCCTGAACGCCAGCAAGAACAGTGGCACGACGCACAGTATCGGCATGAACGGGGTGGCCCTCGACAATAGCGCCCTGAGCTGGAATATCCAGCAGGGTTACGGTACGGATGGCGTGGGCTATACCGGTACGCTCAACGGCGACTATAAAGGCACGTACGGGGAAGTTACGGCGGGCTATGGGTACGACAAACATAGCGAGCGCCTTAGCTATGGTTTGCAGGGAGGGATCCTCGCGCATGCTGATGGCGTGACGCTGTCTCAGCCGCTGGGGGAAACCAACGCGTTAATCAAAGCCCCGGGCGCGCACGGCGTGAATATTCGTAATCAGTCCGGCGTGCGAACGGATTTCCGGGGCTATACGGTGGTGAATAACCTCTCCGTATACCGCAAAAACGATCTCACTCTCGATCCGGAAAATATGCCTGACGATGTGGAGCTGGAGATCAACACCCGCACGGTCACGCCTACGCGCGGCGCGGTGGTAAAAGCCGATTATTTGTCCAAAGTCGGACGTCGGGTGCTGATGACGTTGACGACGCCTGAGCAGTTCGTGCCGTTTGGCGCGGTTGTTACCCTGGCGGATGATGACAAGAGCAGCTTTATCGTGGGCGATCGCGGCCAGGTCTATTTAACCGGCCTGCGCGACCAGGGCACGGTCCTGGCAACATGGGGACATCAACCTCACCAGCAGTGTCGGGCAGATTTTAGCCTGCCGAATGAAGCGCAATACGGCGGCATCACGGACATCAGCGTCTCGTGTCGCCGGGAGCATTAAGATGAAACGGATCAACATGTTATTACTGCTGTGCTGTCTTTGCGCATGGCATATCGCCCGGGCCGGGACCTGCACCACCATTACGCCTCAACTTTCTACACTGTCGGTGGGCACAATCAATGTTCAGCGCGATGCGCCTGTCGGCACGGTGATTTTTTCCGGCGCGGCGAGTAATACCGGCACCTACCTTAGCGGGTGTACCAATCCACTTATGTTGGGTTTTAGCATGCGATACAACAATGCCGCGCTGAGCAGCTACGGCAATCATGTTTACAACACCAACGTTAGCGGGATTGGCATTCGGCTTTCATCAAATGCCTATTTTGAGAACCCGAGCAATACGTTCTCGTATAGTGCGCAGACCTCGTATGTGGTCTGGTACGGGGGCTGGGTCGAGTTGGTGGTGACTGGCCCGGTATCGTCCGGCGCCTTAACGCCAGGCCCCATAGGGGCGGTGACGCTGCAGGGCAGCGACGGTATTTACCGTGACGGGTTAACCGTGCAGCTGACCGGCGGCACAATCAACGCGCTGGCCTGCACCATCACCACGCCGCAGCTGACGTTCCCGATTGGTGATATTTCGGCCGCAGCATTTGGCTCAGTGGTGGGGACCACGCCAGCAGTTGCGCAGAATACGCAAAACCTCGGGTTGAACTGCAGCGTTGGCACCAATATTTCGGTTTCCCTGAGCGGAATACAGAACCCGGACAGTGCGAATACCAGCGTAATGGCATTAACAGGGCAGGGAAACAGCGGCACCGCAAAAGGCGTTGGCGTGCAGCTTCTCTATAATGGCTCGCCGCTGACGTTAAACAGCCGTCTTTTATTAAAACAGTCAGCAGGCGGGCAGGAGACGCTCCCGTTAACGGCACGCTATTACCAGACATTAACATCCGTTGAGTCCGGCTCGGCAAATGCCTCCGCCACCCTTAATTTGACCTACCAGTAACAGGTGAAATGATGAAATTACCCTTCAGGAGAGGGATGTTCCTCCTTGCATTCAGCTGGAACGTCGTTGCGGCTGATAGCGTTAATCTGGGCGTGACGGGAAATATCATCGCCTCGCCCTGTGTATTTAATGGCGGGAGCGCAAACCTGGATATTAATCTTGGAAATATACAGGCGACTAATATGGCGACGCCGGGATCGACATCAGATCCGGTGCCGTTTAATTTGCAATTTACCCAGTGCCCGGCGGGGACCCGCAGCGTCACGGTCTCGTTCACCGGCACCCCCGATCCGGCGGCCGGTGCGGACTACTACATGAACAGCGGCTCGGCGACAAACGTGGCGATAGCCATGCGTGAGGCCGCAACGGGAACGTTGAAGGGGACCGGGTCCAGCATAACGCAAAATATTGCGCCGGACAGAACGGCGACCATGGCCATGCAGGCTTCGGTAAAATCTGTTACCGGTGGCGCGACGCCGGGCAGCGTCAGCGCAGTTGTTGTGATGACCATGCAATACAATTAACAATCCCGCGCGTTAATAACGCTTATTGACTGACCCACATCGGTATTTGCTATGTTGAATATTCTGATTCAAGAGACAGACCAATTTTTTCACCATGGGCTGCAGTGTTTCTTTGTGGAATTCTTTTTGCGTAATTTTAAGCAGCAGATTCATTTCGAGGCGGAGCTTAGCCGTGATAACGTCAGTGCCGCCGATATTATCGTTCTCTCGTTTTGTATGGGGGAGGCGCTGGTCTGTTTTCCCGAATTACAGGCGCGCCAGAAAGGGATTGTGATCGGATTGGTAGAAGATGAATATCATTTTTCTGCCTTACCCTCCTGCTTTAACGATATTATTTTTATTTCACGTCGTGCTTCTCTTGATCGGATAAGCCAGGTGCTGTTCATTGCCTGGTACCGCGCAGAGCTGGCGGGGAACAGCTGGAAGCAAAAAAGCTGCGCAGAGTGTCAGCATAAAATATTATCACCCCAGCAAAAACGCATTATGGCCAATTTTTACCGGGGATTATCGGTAGTGCAGATCGCGCATGCGCTGAAGATCAGCGATAAAACCGTTTTTACGCAAAAGTATGTAATGATGCAAAAGTTTAATCTGCGAACCGATTTTGAACTGATTGCCCTTATTCGCCGAATGGTGCAAAGGAACAGTTACCCAAACCGGCTCGGTGACTATCTCGCATTCTCTTTGATACTGTAAATTACCTGAATTTGTGCGCCGTTATGCGCCTTTAGCATAGCGCGCGCGTCATGGTACTTTTTATGCTTTATATAATGACGCCTTCGCTATGCAAATTCACAAAACCATCAAGCCGATTTTTGTCTGTAAATTTAAGTGTGTTGGGCCAGAATGCTTAATGTCATGTTGTCGTGGCTGGACAATCGCTATCGACAAGAAAACTCATCAGAAATACGTTCTCTCCTCGCACACAGAGATTGCCGCCATTGCCAAAAAGAACCTTATCCTGCAGAGAAAGGGTAAGAATAGCTACTCCAGAGTGAAGTTAAACGAAAAAGGGGACTGTCCTTTTATCGATGAAAACAAGCTCTGCATGGTCCACCGCGATCTGGGGGAAGAGGCGCTTTCGCATACCTGCAGCACTTACCCCCGGAGTTCAACTCGCTACCAGGATGAGACACGGCACACGATGACGCTCTCCTGCCCGGAGGTGGTGCGGCGGGTGCTGTTTGACCCGGATGCGATGCTGCTTCAGGAGCAGGATGAGCTGGTGGCGGGCTATAAAACCAATTTGATTGGGCAGCGCCAGTCTGTCTCGCAGACACAGCAGGTGATCCATCTTTTCGCCTGGAATTTAATCCAGTCGCCATCCCGTAATATAGAAGAAAATTTGATGGCGCTGGCGCAGTTTATTCTTTGTCTCCAGCACGTTAACGTCGATCTACATAATAAATTTGCTGAAGTGGAAAATTTCTACGAAGCGCTTCTCGATGAGCTGCAAAGCGGAAAATCGCTGATGGATTCCGGACATCTGGCGAAGTCAAACGCAATGAAATATCTGGCGTTGTCCGTCATGGGAACGCATGTTGCAAAAGATTCAGCCCGGGACGGTTTTATTCTTGAAGGGCATCAGCAAATTGCCGCATACCTGGATGTTGACGGTATTAGCGACGCGGCGGAACTGGAGACAAAATTCGACGCGATTAATCAGCAGTGGCACAAATTATGTGAGGATTCCTGTTTGTCAGAACCTTACGTGTTACGCAATTACCTGCTGTACAAACTCTACAGCAGCTATTTCCCCGGCAAAAACATGGCGACGATGATGCGTCAGTTTTATCGTATCGTGCTGGACTTTTTCTATATCAAATTCATCCTCAGCGTAAGATCGATGCAGGGCGAAATCGACCAACAGGTGGTAATGAAAACCATCGCCAGCCTCTCCGAAAAGACCATGCACAATAACACCATTGATGCCCGCATGGACGCTGCGATTGATAAAATCAATGGCGGCGATGATTTATCCTGCCTGCTGTTGATTGGATAAACGCCCGTAACGTAGGCCGGGTAAGCGCAGCGCCACCCGGCATTTTCTCAGGCATTCACCGCACTGATCAGCCGAGACTTCATGGACTGGTACGCCGATGCCGCAAAGTCCTCAGCCCAGCGTTGATCCGCAATGGCGTCCAGCTGAACCGCACAATATTTCGTTTCCGGCGTTTTGGAGATGGGATCAAGATTATCCTGCGTCAGTTCGTTGCAGGCACCAATCCACCACTGATAGGTCATATATACAGTGATAGGTCATATATACAGCCCCGGGGTTGATGCGTTCGCTGAGGCTGGCGCGGGTAATCACTTTACCGCGGCGCGAACGCACCCAGACCAGTTGCCCGTCAGTGATACCGCGTTGTTCCGCATCCGCCGGGTTCAATTGTACCCGACCCGGTTCGTCGGCCAGGCTTTGCAGCGCAGCGCAGTTCCCGGTCATGGAACGACAGGAGTAATGCCCCACTTCGCGCACTGTGCAGAGCACCAGAGGATAGTCTTCGTCTGGTGTTTCAGCGGGCGCTCGCCAGGGCGCGGCAAACAGTTGCCCTTTGCCGGTTGGCGTGTCGAAGTGATTATCTTTGTACAAATACGGTGTGCCGGGGTGATCGAGCGTTGGGCATGGCCACTGGACATGGCCCATTTCGCCCATTTTTTCGTATGTTACGCCGTAGAACAGCGGACACAGCGCGCGCATCTCATCCCAGATCTGCTGGTTTGAGGTGTAGTGCATCGGATAGCCCATTTCTGTCGCCAGCAGGCTGATGATCTCCCAGTCGCGTTTTACGTTGCCGCTGGCCTCAATGGCCTTGCCGAAACGCTGGAAGCCACGATCGGCACAGGTAAAGACGCCCCCGTGTTCGCCCCAGGAGGTGGCGGGTAACAGAACATCCGCCACTTCCGCCGTTTTGGTCATGAAGATGTCCTGAACCACCACAAAGTCGAGCGCCTCAAAGCCGCTGCGCACCAGACCGAGATCGGCCTCCGTCTGCAGCGGATCTTCCCCCATGATGTAATAGGCTTTGACTTTACCTTCCAGGGCGAGATGCGGCACCTCGGTAATACGCGTGCCGACGCGATCGTCCATTACCGTAACGTCAATTCCCCAGGCATCGGCGAACTTCTGCCTGATAGCCGGGTCCGTCACGTCCTGATAGCCGGGGAACATATTGGGCAAAACGCCCATGTCACACGCTCCCTGCACGTTATTTTGTCCGCGAACGGGACCGACGCCGACGGCAGGGCGACCAAGGTTACCGGTTAACAGCGCCAGACTCGAGAGCCCTTTTACCACATCTACGGCCTGACCAAACTGTGTGACGCCCATTCCCCACATCACGGTCGCGGAAGGGGCCGCTGCGAAAGTGCGCATCGCCTGGCGGACATCGTGGGCGGGTATGCCGGTCAGATGTTCGACCTTCTCTGGCGCGTACTCTTTCACCGTCTGCCGGTAGGCCTCAAGCCCCTCCGTGAAGCGTGCGACGTAGTTTTTGTCGTACAACTCCTCTTCCAGCAGCACATAGCCAAAGGCGTTAACCAGTGCCATATTGCTGCCGTTTTTCAGTTGCAGATGTTGGTCGGCAATGCGGGCTGTTTCAATCCGACGCGGATCGCAGACGATAATTTTCGCACCGTTCTCACGGGCTTTCAGCACGCGGCGGGCGACAATAGGATGGGAATCGGCGCAGTTGTATCCGAAAACCAGCAGGCATTTTGAGTGTTCAATGTCGTTAATGAAATTACTCATCGCGCCGTTGCCCAGCGTTTCCTGCAAACCCGCCACGGAAGGCCCGTGGCAGACGCGTGCGCAGCAGTCCACGTTGTTGGTATGGAGTACCGCACGGGCGAATTTCTGCATCACATAGTTGGTTTCATTGCCCGTCCCCCGGGAAGAGCCGGTGGTCATGATGGACCGCGGGCCGAACTGCGCTTTAATGTTTTTAAGCTTGTTGGCGGTATAACGAATGGCCTCGTCCCAGGTGACCGGGGTAAAGGGTTCGCCTTTGTGGTAGCGGATCATCGGTTGCGTCAGGCGAGGGGTGAGCAAGCGGGTATCGTTAAGGAAGTCCCAGCCGTAAAAGCCTTTCAGGCACAAGGTGCCCTGATTGGTTACGCCGTCTGCGGCTTCGGCACGGATAATACGGTTATTTTCAACAACGAGGTTTAATTTACAGCCTGCACCACAGTAAGGGCAGACGCTGGCGATTTTTTTCATCAATAACAGACCTGTTAAGAAATGAAGCAAGATGACCGGAGAGCCCGATCCCGTAAAGAGGAGTAAGCAGGAAGTGTGCCATCTTTACGATGCGTGTTTCACAGGGTGTTATGAGGGGGGAGGGGTGTCATCGTCAGGCTGGTCGACAGTTATGACGATGACACGTTAGCTAATTTTAAAGGTCGTCCATTGTGTAACCCACAACAATTTCCAGCGTTTTACGAATGACGTCGGCCTGAACCACGTCATCCGTCGCTTCCAGCGTCTGGATCAGCCAGAGAATGATCGCTTTGTTGGTAAGGTGACCTTCCGTGGCCAGGACACAACGTACTGCAGTAGAAAAAATCGCGGATTCTTCAGCAAAACGATCGCCAGCGTGGCGGAAATACTCCGACAAAGCACTGTCCAGAAAAGCCGAATGGTATTCGGGTTGTGGCTGAATATTCTGTCTCATTTGTTCTCACCGTAGCTGTTAAATTGCAGTCAATGTATTTTCCTGGGAGTGGACGGTTTTCCATCACCAAATAACGGCACAACATTGTCTCTGTTATCCTTGAGAGATCCCTCTCTGATTGGTCGTCCTTGCGCGGTTCTGCGACGTATAAAGGCGCTGTTTTTTGAGCCGATGTCGGCTATCACCCTCGCCAGTGTCTCCCGCCGCCGGGGATCTTTTTCATGAATTTGCATTTTACGCAGACGCTGTACCAGGGAATCGGTCGTCAGTGGCCCCCGTTCTTTCAGGAGGGAAAGCACGGCTTCACCGATAAGCTGGTCTGTGAGTCTTTCAGCGTCACTGCGATTCATAACGTTACCGTTCGAAGAGCAAACCAAGCAGCATGTGGTAATGCTGTTCCTCTTCCGGCCCTTCGGCCTTTTCGAGGCGACTTAAGAGTTTGGTGCAGAGCGACTTGCGGTTGAGGTTTCGCCCGTCGCTAAGAATTTCAACCACAACTTCACCCAGCGTTTCCTGTTGCGTTGGAAGCGCGGCTTTTTCGAAGTACTGCGCAATAGCGGCGGCAGAATCTGCGACGTAACCGTTCTGTTGCATGTTTCGCTCCTGTAAAATTTAGTAATCACTAACGTTACATTTAAGGTATACATAAATCCCAAATCTGTACATTAAAAATGTACAGATTTTTAAATATTTTATGATATATTTTATAAACTTTTTATATTTCAGAGGGTTATTGATGGAGTTTGTAACGGTATCGTAACAAAATATATTGTACAACTTGAAGCGTCGTGGTTAAGTTGTACAACATCGAAAACTCGGGTCATAAACGTCCTAAATCATTGAGACGTAAATTATTTGCCTGACAATTAATATGCTATAACAGAACTCTATCCACGCGTTTTCGTGGCCAAACCCCTAACCCCTCCAGGAAAAGCATGCTGACAACCATCATATACCGCAGCCATATCTGCGATGACGTTCCGGTGAAAGCGCTGGAAACCATGGTCGCTGCTGCAGATAGTAAAAACCGACAATCCGACGTCACGGGGATCCTGTTGTTTAACGGCACGCACTTTTTTCAGTTGCTCGAAGGGCCAGTCGAAAACGTGACCGCCATTTATGAGCAGATCTGCCGCGATCCGCGTCACCACAATGTGGTGGAACTGATGCGCGATCACGGACCTTCCCGGCGTTTTGGCAATGTTGGGATGGAGCTCTTTGATTTGCGTCACTTCGACCGGGAAGATGTTCTTCAGCAGGTGCTTAATAAGGGCACGACCCGCTATCAGCTGACCTATAACGATCGTCCGCTGCAGTTCTTCCGCACGTTCGTTGAGGCAACCGAGAAGGCCAACTATTTTGAATTGCCGCCCGCCGATGCCTGGGATTTTATCCCCGAGGAGACGCCGTTATCCGCACAACCGCCGGTGGTAGCAAAAGGGGCAGACTGCAGCTTTGCATTTCAGCCGATTGTGGATCCCTTTATGCAGGAGGTGGTCTCCTGGGAAGCACTGCTGCGCACGCCATCCGGCGACTCGCCACGGGCCTATTTTGCGGCGCTTCCGCGCGAAGAGGTCTACGCAGCAGATTTGCACAGCAAACAGGTTGCGCTCTCCATGGCCAGTGCGCTGGGGCTACAGAATCAGACGCTGTCGATTAACCTGTTGCCCATGACGCTGGTCAATGTCCCGCATGCCGTCGATTTCCTGCTCACCGCTATCGACGCGAACGGCTTTGTGCCGGAGCAAATTGTGGTGGAATTCACCGAAAGTGAAGCCATCTCGCGCTTCGATGAGTTTACCCATTCGGTCCGGCAGTTAAAAAGTGCCGGTATCAGCGTGACGATCGATCACTTCGGGGCCGGTTTTGCCGGGCTGCAGTTGCTGGCCCAGTTCCAGCCGGACAGAATTAAGATTAATCGCGATCTGGTGCTGGATGTGCATAAAAGCGGTCCGCGTCAGGCCATCATTCAGGCGATTATCAAGTGCTGTTCCTCGCTGGAAATTCAGTTCTGCGCCGTTGGCGTAGAGAAGGCTGAGGAGTGGATGTGGCTGGAATCTGCGGGAATTTCCCAGTTCCAGGGGCATCTGTTTGCCAGCCCCCGACATGGCGGCATTCCGGCAATTTCGTGGCCCGAGAAAAAGTCTGGATTGTGATAATGCTGTACAACCTTTGGCAGAGTTAACTGTACGGAAGGCGGAATTTAGACAACAATAGAGTTAACGGCGTGGATGGTGTCCTCACCATTCACCTGTTTCAAACTGAGGTCTTAGTTATACAAATAGCTTGTACAATCTGATAAGGTTGCTGTGGTTGGGTATGGAAGTATTGAGCGTGAGGGAGTTAATGGCCTATTACAGTATCGGCGAAGTCGCCGAACGATGCGGTATCAACCCCGTTACGCTGCGTGCCTGGCAGCGCCGTTATGGTTTGTTGAAGCCGCAGCGCAGTGAAGGGGGTCATCGTCAGTTCGACGACGAGGATATCCTGCGTATTGAAGAGATCAAACGTCTGATGAAATCAGGCGTTTCGGTGGGGAAAGTAAAAGCCTTGCTGGAAAACAAGGAAGTGATGACCCAGGGTAACTGGGCCGCTTTCCAGGAAGAGATGATGACCGTTTTGCGCTATGCCAGCCCGGCAAAACTGCGCGCAAAAATTGGCGAGTTTCGCCGCGATCACACCATGGATGCGCTGATCGACAACATTATTACCCCTGTAAGGCAGCGCATGAATCAGGATCAAAATACGGTGCGCCACATGGCGAGCCTGTTTGATGGTGTGCTGATCGAATTCGCCGTGGCAAGCCTGGCAGAATCGCGTAAAAAAGCCGGTAAAGATGCGTTGCTCATCGGTTGGGAGTGCGACGACCGCACTCATCTGTGGCTTGAAGCCGCGCGCTTAGCCAATAAGGGCTGGCATATCGACGTGCTGGCAGAGCCGATTGATTCACCGCGTCCCGAACTCTTCCCCGGGCAGAAACTCTTTGTCTGGACGGGAAAATCGCCCACGCCCCGTCAGCAGGAACAGCTCGATCACTGGCGTGAACAGGGTTTTTCCGTCGCCTTTCATCATTAATCATCAGAGGCCTTGAGGGCCTTTTTTCTTTCTGTTCTGTCCTGCGCAAAAGCTATCTCAAAAATAGGCATTTCCGATGCATATTTTGCTTTTCCTTTTAATCAGACGAGCGACGCAGCGAAATGCATTATTAATCAATGCATTGAACAATTAAATCCATCCCGCCAGCATCCTCTCACAGGGTCTATGCTTAATAAAACCAGGCAAAAAGGGCGATTAAGCCTAATGCCCCTGCTGTCAGAGGGTTGAAGTGATAATCGTTATCACTAACATGGTGTTATGCCCTGATGGCTTATCAGATGAGGTGGACCTATGGAACTGCATTCAGAAACCTTTAACCCTGCCGATTTCGCCTGGCGCGGTTTAACGCTCACGCCAGCGGCGGCGGCACATATTCATGAGCTGGTGGCGAAAAAGCCAGAGTTCCTCGGTGTGCGTTTAGGGGTCAAGCAGACCGGCTGCGCGGGGTTTGGTTATGTGCTCGACACCGTCACCAAACCCGAAAAAGATGATCTGGTGTTTGAAACGGATGGCGCAAAACTGTATGTCGCGCTTCAGGCGATGCCGTTTATCGACGGCACCGAAGTGGACTACGTGCGTGAAGGTTTAAACCAGTTATTCAAATTTCATAACCCGAAAGCCCAGAACGAATGTGGCTGCGGCGAAAGCTTTGGGGTATAGGCGGTACTATGTCTCGTAATACTGAAGCAACGAGTGAAGTAAATACCTGGAGCGGCGGACACCTCAACTATAAAGAGGGGTTCTTCACCCAGCTGCAAACTGATGAACTGGCGAAGGGCATCAACGAAGATGTCGTGCGCGCAATTTCAGCCAAACGTAACGAGCCGGAATGGATGCTCGAATTCCGCCTGAGCGCTTACCGGGCCTGGCTGGAGATGGAAGAGCCGCACTGGCTGAAAGCCCACTACGATAAGCTGAATTATCAGGATTACAGCTACTACTCTGCACCTTCCTGCGGCAGCTGTGACGACACCTGCGCCTCGCAGCCCGGCGCGGTACAGCAAACTGGCGCGGATAATAGCTTCCTGAGTAAAGAGGTGGAAGAGGCGTTTAACCAGCTTGGCGTACCGGTTCGCGAGGGGAAAGAGGTGGCGGTGGACGCCATTTTTGACTCTGTCTCGGTGGCAACCACCTACCGTGAGAAGCTGGCGGAACAGGGGATCATTTTCTGCTCTTTCGGCGAAGCGATCCACGATCACCCGGAACTGGTGAAAAAGTACATTGGCACCGTGGTACCGTCTAACGACAACTTCTTCGCGGCGCTCAACGCAGCGGTCGCCTCAGACGGCACCTTCATCTACGTGCCGAAAGGGGTACGTTGTCCAATGGAGCTGTCAACCTATTTCCGCATCAACGCGGAAAAGACCGGCCAGTTCGAGCGCACCATTCTGGTGGCGGACGAAGGCAGCTACGTCAGCTACATCGAAGGGTGTTCCGCGCCGGTGCGCGACAGCTATCAGCTCCACGCCGCGGTGGTTGAAGTCATCATCCATAAAGACGCCGAAGTGAAATACTCCACGGTGCAGAACTGGTTCCCGGGCGACGGTAATACCGGCGGTATCCTCAACTTCGTCACCAAGCGTGCGCTGTGCGAAGGCGAAAACAGCAAGATGTCCTGGACCCAGTCTGAAACCGGCTCGGCCATTACCTGGAAGTATCCGAGCTGTATTTTGCGCGGGGATAACTCCATCGGCGAGTTTTATTCCGTTGCGCTGACCAGCGGCCATCAGCAGGCGGATACCGGCACCAAGATGATCCACATTGGTAAAAACACCAAATCGACCATCATCTCAAAAGGTATTTCCGCCGGACACAGCCAGAACAGCTATCGCGGGCTGGTGAAAATCATGCCTACGGCCACCAACGCGCGAAACTTTACCCAGTGTGACTCCATGCTGATTGGCGCAGACTGCGGCGCGCATACCTTCCCGTACGTGGAGTGTCGCAACAACAGCGCCCAGCTTGAGCATGAGGCGACAACGTCGCGTATCGGGGAAGATCAGCTTTTCTACTGCCTGCAGCGCGGGATCAGTGAAGAAGATGCCATCTCGATGATTGTCAACGGCTTCTGTAAGGACGTGTTCTCTGAACTGCCGCTGGAATTTGCCGTTGAAGCCCAGAAACTCCTCGCCATTAGTCTTGAACACAGCGTCGGTTAAGGAAAGCACATGTTAAGTATTAAAGATTTACAGGTTAGCGTGGAAGACAAAGCCATCCTGCGTGGCCTCAATTTTGACGTCAAGCCGGGTGAAGTCCACGCCATTATGGGGCCGAATGGCTCCGGGAAAAGTACGCTTTCCGCGACGCTGGCGGGACGCGAAGATTACGAAGTGACCAACGGCTCGGTGGAGTTTAACGGCAAAGATTTGCTGGAGATGTCGCCGGAAGAGCGCGCGGGGGAGGGCATCTTTATGGCTTTCCAGTATCCGGTCGAAATTCCGGGCGTCAGTAATCAGTTCTTCCTGCAAACGGCGCTCAACGCGGTACGCAAATACCGTGGCCTGGAGGCGCTGGATCGTTTTGATTTTCAGGACCTGATGGAAGAGAAGATCAAGCTGCTGAAAATGCCGGAAGATCTGCTGACCCGCTCGGTGAACGTCGGTTTCTCCGGCGGCGAGAAGAAGCGCAACGACATTCTGCAGATGGCGGTGCTTGAACCTGAACTGTGCATTCTGGATGAGACCGATTCCGGTCTGGATATCGATGCCCTCAAGATTGTCGCCGACGGGGTGAATTCTCTGCGCGACGGCAAACGCTCATTCATTATCGTCACCCACTATCAGCGTATTCTTGACTACATCAAACCGGATTACGTCCACGTGCTTTACCAGGGGCGCATTGTGAAATCCGGTGATTTCACGCTGGTCAAACAACTGGAGGAGCAGGGTTATGGCTGGCTTACCGAACAGCAGTAATGCGCTCCAGCAGTGGCACCGTCTGTTTGAAGCGCAGGGCGGAAGGCGTTCTGAGCAGGCACAACAGCACCTGCAACAGATGCTGCGCCTCGGTTTACCCACGCGTAAACATGAGAACTGGAAGTACACGCCGCTTGAGGGCCTGCTGAACGCTGAATTTGTCTCGCAACGGGCGGATATCACACCGACGCAGCGCGATGCACTGGCGCTGAATGTGGATGCCCTGCGCCTGGTGTTTGTCGACGGCCAGTTCCGTCCTGATCTGAGCGACAGCACCGACGAGAGCGGTTATACGATCACTATTAATGATGAGCGCCAGAGCCTGACGGCACCCGTGCAGCCGGAGGTCTTTCTGCACCTTACCGAGAGCCTGGCGCAGAGTGTGACGCAGATTCACGTGAAGCGAAACCAGCGCCCGGCGAAACCGCTGCTGCTGATGCACATCACCCAGGGCCTGGACGGCGATGAAATCAATACTGCGCACTATCGCCACCATCTGGAGCTGGCGGAGGGGGCGGAAGCCACGATCATTGAACATTACGTCAGCCTCAACGATACCCGCCACTTTACCGGGGCGCGCCTGACGATGAATGTCGCCGCCAACGCTCAGCTGCACCATATCAAGCTGGCATTCGAGAACCCGCAGAGTCACCACTTTGCGCATAACGATATCCTGCTTGGACAAGATGCAGCGGCATACAGCCACAGCTTCCTGCTGGGGGGCGCGGTACTGCGTCACAATACCAGTACGCAGCTTAACGGCGAGAATACCACCCTGCGCATCAACAGCCTGGCGATGCCGGTCAAATCGGAAGTGTGCGATACGCGGACCTGGCTTGAGCACAACAAAGGCTACTGCAACAGCCGCCAGCTGCACAAAACCATTGTCAGCGACAAAGGCCGCGCGGTGTTTAACGGTCTGATCAATGTGGCGCAACACGCCATTAAGACCGACGGGCAGATGACCAACAACAACCTGCTGCTGGGGCGCCTGGCAGAAGTGGACACCAAGCCGCAGCTGGAGATCTATGCCGACGACGTCAAATGCAGCCACGGCGCCACGGTCGGGCGCATTGACGATGAACAGATGTTCTATTTGCGTTCGCGCGGTATTGACCAGCAGGCGGCGCAGAAAATGATTATCTACGCCTTTGCCGCAGAGCTGACGGAGGCGCTGGACGATGGCCTGTTAAAACAGCAGGTGCTGACCCGTATTGGTCAGCGTCTGCCTGGAGGCGAAGCATGAGTTTTCCCGTAGAGAAAGTACGGGCCGATTTCCCGGTTCTGACCCGTGAAGTGAATGGACTGCCGCTGGCCTATCTCGACAGCGCTGCCAGCGCGCAAAAACCGAATCAGGTGGTGGATGCAGAAGCCGAATTCTACCGCCACGGTTACGCCGCCGTGCATCGCGGTATTCATACGCTGAGCGCAGAGGCGACCCAGCGTATGGAGAACGTCCGCACCCAGGTGGCCGCTTTTCTGAATGCGCGCTCACCGGAAGAACTGGTGTTTGTGCGCGGCACGACGGAAGGGATCAACCTTGTCGCCAACAGCTGGGGCAGTGCGCAGGTCCACGCGGGCGATAACATCATCATCACCGAGATGGAACACCACGCCAATATCGTGCCGTGGCAGATGCTCTGTGAGCGTGTGGGTGCTGCGCTACGGGTGATCCCGTTGAATCAGGACGGCACGCTTCAGCTTGAGCACCTTGATGCCCTGCTGGACGACCGCACGCGGCTGGTGGCGATAACCCAGGTCTCTAACGTGCTGGGCACTGAAAACCCGGTGGCAGAGATCGTCGAAAAAGCCCACCGGGCGGGCGCGAAGGTCCTGATTGATGGCGCTCAGGCGGTGATGCATCACGCGGTGGATGTTCAGGCGCTGGACTGCGATTTTTTCGTCTTCTCCGGGCATAAGCTTTATGGCCCAACCGGGATCGGCGTGTTGTATGTGAAAGACGATATTTTGCAGGCCATGCCGCCGTGGGAAGGGGGCGGCTCGATGATCGCCACCGTCAGCCTGTCGGAAGGGACCACCTACGCGCGCGCGCCGTGGCGTTTTGAGGCTGGTACGCCCAATACCGGCGGGATTATCGGGCTTGGGGCTGCTCTCTCTTATGTCTCCTCCATTGGCCTTGAGGCCATCCAGGAGTATGAGCAGATGCTGATGCACTACGCGCTGCAGGAGCTTGCCAGCGTGCCCGAGTTGACCCTGTATGGCCCGGCCAACCGGCAGGGCGTGATTGCGTTCAATCTGGGAAAACACCATGCCTATGATGTGGGCAGTTTCCTCGATAACTATGGCGTGGCCGTGCGTACCGGGCACCACTGTGCCATGCCGCTGATGGCATTTTATCAGGTCCCGGCAATGTGCCGCGCGTCGCTGGTGATGTACAACACAACGGAAGAGGTCGACAGGCTGGTGGCGGGGCTAAAACGCATTCACCAGTTGCTGGGCTAACGGAGAAGCGAACAATGGCAGAGTTGCCGGACAAAGATAAATTACTGCGTAACTTCGGACGTTGCGCAAACTGGGAAGAGAAGTATCTCTATATTATTGAGCTGGGGCAGCGTTTGCCGCCGCTCAGTGAAGCGGCGCATAACCCGGATAATATTATTCAGGGCTGCCAGAGCCAGGTGTGGATTGTGATGGAGCAAAAGGGCGACGGTACGATTGAATTGCACGGCGACAGCGATGCCGCGATTGTGAAAGGGCTTATCGCCGTGGTCTTTATTCTCTACCATCAGATGTCCGCGCAGGATATTGTCGCCTTTGATGTGCGCCCGTGGTTTGAAAAAATGGCCCTGACCCAACACCTCACCCCGTCCCGCTCCCAGGGGCTGGAAGCGATGATTCGCGCCATCCGCGCCAAAGCTGCAATCATTAGCTAGACTTACAGGACAGCATTCATTCTGTTTCGCGAGGTGGTTCCCGCCTCGCTGGTTTTTCAGCTTTCTGGCGTTCTGTCAGTGAATAAGGAATCTCAGCATGAAGCGCGCGTCTCTAATAACACTCTTACTCCTTGGTTCGCTCGGCGCTCTTAATTCGGCCAGTGCGATGGATTATCCGTTACCGCCCGCAGGCAGCCGTCTGATTGGGCAAAATCAAACCTACACAATACAGGAAGGGGATACCAAACTTCAGACCATCGCACGTCGGTTTAATACTGCGGCACAGCTCATCCTTGAAACCAATAATACCATTGCGCCGGTAAACCCTGCGCCGGGAACGGTGATTACCATTCCATCCCAGATGCTGCTTCCGGACACGCCACGCGAAGGTATTGTGGTGAACCTGGCCGAGTTACGGCTTTACTACTATCCGCCGGGGGGAAATATTGTCCAGGTCTTCCCGCTGGGGATTGGACAGCTGGGGCTGGAGACGCCGGTCACGACGACCCGCGTGAGTCAGAAGATCCCTAATCCAACCTGGACCCCGACGCCGGGCATCAGAGCGCGCTCTCTGGAGCAGGGCATTAAATTGCCGCCGGTCGTACCCGCCGGGCCAAATAACCCGCTGGGACGCTTTGCACTGCGTTTAGGCGTGGGCAATGGGGAATATCTCATCCACGGTACCAGTGCGCCGGACAGCGTTGGGCTGCGGGTGAGTTCAGGTTGTATGCGCATGAATGCCCCGGACATTAAAGCCTTGTTCGAACAGGTGCGGGTCGGCACACGGGTGCAGATTATTAATGAGCCGGTGAAGTTCTCCGTCGAGCCGGATGGCAAACGCTATATTGAAGTACATCGTCCGCTGGCGCAGGTGGAGGGAGAAAACCCGCAGATTACACCTATTACCCATTCCGCTGACTTTGCCTCGTTTGTTTCTCAGGCGGGAAGTGATAAAGCGCTTATTGATAAAGCCTTGTCGCGCCGGGCGGGGATCCCGGTCGCCGTATCGGCGGCTAACGGCCCATCAGCCAGCAACAACGTGCAGTCCGTACAGAACAGCCGTGTCTCTGCTGCGGTAACGGAAGAGGATGGCGAGAAGGTGACGCAGTAGGACGTTTGACGCAGGCAAAAAAAATGGCGCACAATGTGCGCCATTTTATTAACAGGTACTATTACTTACGGTATTTAGTAGCCTGGTTGTCCAGACGCTGGTTAGCGCGAGCTGCGTCGTCTTTAGCAGCCTGAACGTCGGAACGCATTGCGTTCACGTCGTTGCTCAGCTGGTCAACTTTAGCGTTCAGAGTCTGAACGTCAGAAGACAGCTGATCGATTTTAGCGTTGCTGGAGCAACCTGCCAGCAGAGTAGAACCCAGGATTACCGCGCCCAGTACCAGTTTAGTACGATTCATTATTAATACCCTCTAGATTGAGTTAATCTCCATGTAGCGTTACAAGTATTACACAAACTTTTTTGGGTTGAGAATATTTTTTTGATGGGAATACGCCTATTTTTGATCGTTCGCTCAAAGAAGCAACGAATTCGGCATTTTTGTCGAAAAAGCTATGTTAAAAAAGGCATTTTTCATCGGATTCATCTTACATAAATCGCGATTAAATAGAAAAACCCGATTTGCTTTTTGAATAGAGTTGGCTAATACCACGAATAAAAAAAGCGCCCCGAAGGACGCTTTTTATCAAAAACTAATTCGTTTGAACATTATTACAGCACGTGAACAGAGGCGGTATTGGTTGTACCACTCGGTACCAGTGCACCCGATACCATTACAACCACGTCGCCTTTCTGTGCCAGGCCGCTTTCCAGCGCCAGTTCTTTACCCTGAATGTAGAAATCGTCAGTAGAGGCGATCTCTTTCACCAGGTGCGCAACAACACCTTTGCTCAGCACCAGCTGACGCGCAGTGGTTTCATTGGTGGTCAGCGCCAGGATGGTAGCATCCGGGAAGTATTTACGTACGGCACGCGCAGATTTACCGCCCTGCGTTGCAACCACGATCAGTGGCGCTTCCAGCTTCTCAGCCGTTTCTACCGCACCGCGGCAGACTGCTTCAGTGATGCGCAGTTTGCGGCTGTCGTTGTTGAAGTCCAGACGGCTGGTCATCACGCGGTCAGTACGTTCGCAGATGGTGGCCATGATGGACACCGCTTCCAGCGGATATTTACCTTTCGCAGATTCGCCAGACAGCATGACGGCATCAGTACCGTCGAGGATGGCGTTCGCCACGTCGCCTGCTTCTGCGCGGGTTGGACGTGGGTTTTTGATCATGGAGTCCAGCATCTGGGTGGCAGTGATAACCACTTTACGTGCGCGGACACATTTCTCGATCATCATCTTCTGCGCGAAGATCACCTCTTCTACCGGGATTTCAACACCCAGGTCGCCACGCGCAACCATGATACCGTCAGACGCTTCGAGGATTTCGTCGAAGTTGTTCAGGCCTTCCTGGTTTTCGATTTTGGAGATGATCTGGATCTTCTCGCCGCCGTGCGCTTTCAGGTGCTCACGGATTTCAACCACGTCGGAACGTTTACGGATGAAGGAGGCAGCAACGAAATCAACGCCTTGCTCGCAGCCGAAGATCAGGTCTTGCTTGTCTTTTTCAGCCAGTGCTGGCAGCGCGATGGAAACGCCTGGCAGGTTAACGCCTTTGTTTTCGCCCAGGTCGCCGTTGTTCAGCACTTTACAGATGACTTTGTTGCCTTCGATGGAGGTGACTTCCATTCCGATCAGACCATCGTCTACCAGCACGGTGTTACCCACAGACAGATCGCTGGTGAAGCCTTCATAGGTTACCGCAACGATTTCGCTGTTACCGACCACAGACTTGTCAGTGGTGAAGGTGAAGGTCTGGCCCGCTTTCAGGGAGACGTCGTTACCGCCTTCCAGTTTGATGGTGCGGATTTCAGGACCTTTGGTATCCAGCAGGATGGCGGCTTTTTTACCGGTCTTGCTCATGACGTTGCGCAAGTTCTGGATACGCTGACCATGTTCAGCGTAGTCACCGTGAGAGAAGTTCAGACGCATAACGTTCATGCCGGCGTCCAGCATTTTGGTCAGCATCTCTTCAGATTCGGTTTTCGGGCCGATGGTACAAACAATTTTCGTCTTTTTCATGACAGTCTTAGTCTTTAAGTTGGGAAGGATATGGAAATCTCGCTCCGGGGGCGCACCGCCGCGGAGTCAAACCTGTGTTGCAAAAGAGTATATGACACGCACTAAGGATAGGAGACATCAAATGAGCGTGCAGAAGAAAGTGTGCCTGAGTGACAGCCCAACGAAGGAGAGGAGAAGTTGTACGTTGTTTTTTGTATTCCAAGCGCTGAAACCATTCACCAGGGATTTGGCGCGCATTATACGCTGATTTTAAGATAAAAGGAAAATGGAAACGGTGTTTCAGAAATAATCTGTGCAGTTTCACATAATATTGTTATCAATGCGTTAAGGCATAATGACATCTTATGGCGGCAGGCGAGGGCCCTGCCGCCTTTTGCTTATTTTTCCAGCGCCTGACTCAGATCGGCAATCAGATCGTCTGCCTCTTCGATCCCCACGGACAGGCGGATTAGCTGCGGCACAATGCCGTTAGCCAGACGCTGCTCGCGCGGAATTGAGGCGTGGGTCATGCTGTAGGGCTGACTCACCAGGCTTTCCACACCGCCGAGACTTTCTGCGAGGGTGAACAGCTTCAGCTTGCGGATCACCTCCGTCGCACGTTGCGCATCGCCTTTCACCACGACGGAAATCATCCCGCCCGGCAGCGCCATTTGCCTGCGGGCGAGCTGATAGTGCGGGTGCGAATCCAGCCCCGGATAGAACACCTTTTCGACCTGCGGCTGCTGCGCAAGCCATTGCGCAATCGCCAGCGCGTTGCTGCTGTGCTTTTCCATCCGCAGAGCCAGGGTACGCATTCCGCGCAGCGTCAGAAAACTGCTGAAGGGATCGAGCACGCCGCCGATGGCGTTTTGCAGATAACCCAACCGTTCCGCCAGCGCCGGGTTATCGCCCACCACCGCCAGCCCGGCTACCACGTCGGAATGGCCGTTCAGGTATTTAGTGGCGGAGTGCACTACGATATCAAAACCCAGCTCCAGCGGACGGTGAATGACCGGGGAGGCGAAGGTGTTATCCGCCACACTTATCACGTTATGGCGGCGGGCAATGGCCCCGATGGCTGCCAGGTCGGCCAGTTTCAGCAGCGGGTTAGTCGGCGTCTCCACCCAGATCATGCGCGTTTGGGGGCCAATGGCGGCTTCCAGCGCGGCCAGATCGTCGGGCTTTACCCAGCTGACCCGCAGCCCGGTGCTGCGCTTGCGCACGTTTTCAATCAGACGGTAGGTGCCGCCATAGACGTCATCTATGGCGACGATATGGCTGTCTTTATCCAGCAGCTCCAGTACGGTGGAAATGGCGGCCAGACCGGAGGCAAAAGCATAGCCGCGCGTGCCGCCTTCCAGTTCGGCGATGGCGGTTTCCAGCGCATGGCGGGTAGGATTGCCGCTACGGGAATATTCGTAGCCGGTATGCTCCCCCGGCGACGGTTGCGCAAACGTCGAGGTGGCGTAAATGGGCGGCATGACCGCGCCGTATTGATCGTTAACCTGGCCGCTGTGTACGCTGAGCGTGGCGAGATTTTTCATTCTTGTTTCCTTATTGCTGTAGACGGTTGCGCCAGGAGGTGAGGAGATCGCTGCGGGTGATCAGACCCAGAAAACGGTCATTGTCATTAATCACCGCCACCAGACCGCGGTCAAAGATGGCGTGCAGGGCACTTTCCGGCGCGTGCTTATCAAGAATCTCCACCTGTTGCGTCATGGCCGCCGTGACGGGGAGGGCAAAGCGAGCCCCGTCACCGCCAATGTGGCGCAGCAGATCCCACTCATCAATAATGCCTACCACCTTGCCGTTCTCCAGCACCGGCAGCTGCGAGATGTCATACAGGCGCATGCGTGCCAGTACGGTGGAAAGCGTGTCGTCCGGGGCGGCGGTGACGGTGGCGCCCTCGTCGTGGCGCAGCGCAATGTAGTCGGAGAGATCGCCTGCCTGCGGGCGAGACATCAGCCCCTGCTGGCGCATCCAGTCATCGTTGAACATCTTTGAGAGGTATTTGTTGCCGCTGTCGCAGGCGAAGGTCACCACGCGTTTCGGCGTGGTCTGTGCCTGGCAATACTTCAGCGCGGCTGCCAGCAGGGTTCCGCTGGAGGAGCCAGCCAGAATGCCTTCCGTTTTCAGCAGCTCGCGCGCGGTGGCGAACGCGTCGCGGTCGGTGATGCGCCAGGCGCGATTCACCCCGTCAATGTGGGCCAGTGGCGGAATAAAGTCTTCGCCAATTCCCTCAACCAGCCAGGAGCCCGCGTCGCGGTAGCGTCCGGTTTCCACCTGGTCGGCCAGAACCGATCCTGCCGGGTCTGCGAGGACAAACTCAGTGTGCGGAGAGTGTTCGGCGAACCACGCCTGCAGGCCACCCAGCGTGCCGCCTGATCCCACGCCCACCACGATGGCGTCGATCCTGCCGTTAAGCTGTTCAAACAGCTCCGGCGCGGTGGTGGTACGGTGCGCCAGCGGATTGGCTTCGTTGTTGAACTGGTCGATGTAAAACGCGCCGGGCAGTTCACTCGCCAGACGCCGGGCGTAATCCTGGTAATAGGCGGCATGGCCCTTATTGACGTCCGAACGCGTCAGTACCACCTGGGCACCCAGCGCGCGAAGGTGGAAGATTTTCTCGCGGCTCATTTTGTCCGGTACCACCAGGATCAGCGAATAGCCTTTCTGGGCGGCGATAAGGGCCAGACCCAGACCGGTATTCCCCGCCGTGGCCTCAATAATCGTGCCGCCCGGCTGCAGCTGGCCGGTGCGCTCCGCTTCATTGATCATCGACAGCGCCACGCGGTCCTTTATAGAGCCACCCGGGTTCTGGTTCTCCAGTTTCAGAAACAGCGAGCAGAGGCCGGTGTCCAGTTTATGCAGCTGGATAACCGGTGTTTGGCCAATCAGTTCAGTGACGGAGTGGTAAATCGTCATGGTTTTTTCCTTTCAGGAGGTCATGATGGGATGATAGGGCGGTGAAAATTTCGCAAGAAAGAACGAATCTCTGCTTTTTAGAACAGAAAAGAATATAAATGGTGTTTTTGGATGTCAGGATAGCAAGACGTAAAGTGCTCCGGATGTGAGGATGGCTATATCAACAGAATATGTTGAAAAAATGCGCGTTTTTGGCGTGGGTCGCCTCTGACATATGCATCGTGCAGATAAACATTGCTGAAATTGGTCTAAACGGGTCCCGCCCGCGACAGGCAGTGTTTATTCCCGCTGGTTATAACACATGCTTTTTTGTTCATTTAAAAGCAAGTAACGGCTGATTACTATCGTTTGGACATCCATACTTCTAAACCGCCAGGGCGGACGGATAACGATTAAGAATGATTGTTCTCAGCAATATTTCGAAGGTCTTTGACAACGGCAAGGTGGCGCTCACGGCCGTTGATAACGTCAATCTGACGATTGAGCAGGGGCAGATATACGGCATTATTGGCTACAGCGGCGCGGGGAAAAGTACGCTTATCCGCCTGTTAAATGGTCTGGAAAAACCGAGCAGCGGCAGCGTGACCATTAACGGTCAGGACATTTCTGCCGCAAAGGGGGAAGTGCTGCGACAGGCGCGTCTGAAGATCAGTATGGTGTTCCAGCACTTCAATCTGCTGTGGTCGCGGACGGTTGCGGAAAATATTGCCTTTTCGATGCAGATCGCCGGGGTGCCAAAAGCCAAAATTCAGGCCCGCGTGGCCGAGCTGGTGGAACTGGTCGGGCTGAAAGGCCGCGAAAATGCGTATCCGTCGCAGCTCAGCGGCGGGCAAAAGCAGCGCGTGGGCATTGCGCGTGCGCTGGCGAACAACCCGGACGTGCTGCTCTGTGACGAAGCCACCTCTGCGCTCGACCCACAGACCACCGATCAGATCCTCGATCTGCTGCTGGACATAAACCGTCGTTTCAGGTTGACCATCGTCCTCATCACCCACGAGATGCACGTGGTGCGCAAAATCTGTGACCGGGTGGCGGTGATGGAGAACGGTAAAGTGGTGGAAGAGGGCGACGTGCTGAGCGTCTTTACCCATCCGCAGCAGCCGATTACGCAGCAGTTTGTCCGCCAGGTGAGCCAGTACGCCGAGGAAGAGACCTTTAATACCGAGCTGGCAAACGATCTGGAAGGGACGGTCATCCGTCTGACCTTCACCGGGCACAGCACACATAAACCGATTGTGGGTGAATTGACGCTGCGCTACGGCCTGCCGTTTAACATTCTGCACGGAAAAATGACCCAGACGGCGCACGGCGTGTTTGGCCAGCTGTGGGTACACGTGGTGGCATCCGATGAACAACTGAACAATATCCTCGCCGACCTGAAGCACAGCGATATTGAAGGCGAGGTGATTAAACATGGCTGAGAATCTCTTTCCGCATCTGAAGTGGGATCAGCTCTGGGCGGCAACGCTTGAGACGCTGTACATGACCGCGCTCTCCGGTGTGGCGACCTTTGTGCTGGGGATCGTACTGGGTCTGGCGCTGTTTTTAACCGCCCGCGGCGGATTGTTCCACAACCGCACGGTCTATAGCGTCATTTCAATTGTGGTGAACGTGTTCCGCTCTATCCCGTTCATCATTCTGATTGTTTTGCTGATCCCGTTCACCAAGACCGTTGTTGGCACCATCCTGGGAGCTAACGCGGCACTGCCTGCCCTGATTGTGGGCGCCGCACCGTTCTACGCCCGTCTGGTGGAGATCGCCCTGCGTGAAGTGGACAAAGGGGTCATAGAAGCAACGCGCTCAATGGGGGCACGACTGAGCACCTTAGTGTTTCGGGTTTTACTGCCGGAATCATCACCCGCACTGGTTTCAGGTATTACGGTGACGCTGATTGCGCTGGTGAGCTACAGCGCAATGGCCGGAGTGATCGGCGCCGGTGGGTTGGGAAATCTGGCTTATCTGGAAGGATTCCAGCGCAACCATGGTGACGTCACGCTGGTGGCAACGGTGACCATTTTGATCATCGTTTTCGTTATCCAGTTCTGCGGCGACATCATTACCTCACTGTTAGATAAACGCTAATAAATACACACAGGAACCATCATCATGAAAAAGACACTGACACTGATCGCCGCAGCAACCCTCAGCGCCCTGAGCTTTGCCTCCTGGGCTGACACCCTCACTGTGGGCGCGTCCAATACGCCACATGCTGAAATTCTTGAGCAGGCGAAGCCGATTCTGGCGAAGCAGGGTATCGACCTGGAGATCAAACCGTTCCAGGACTACATTCTGCCCAACACTGCCCTGGCGGGTCATGACATTGACGCGAACTACTTCCAGCACATCCCTTACCTGAACAGCGTGCTGAAAGATCACGAAGGCGATAAGGATTATGATTTTGTCAGCGCAGGCGCGATCCACATCGAGCCCATCGGCATCTACTCCAAAAAATACAAGTCGCTGAAAGACCTGCCGGAAGGCGGCAAAATCATCATGCGTGATGCCGTTTCTGAAGAGGGGCGTATTCTCTCTATCTTCGAAAAAGAAGGGGTGATCAAGCTGAAGCCTGGCATCGACAAAGTGACCGCGCGCATCAGCGACATCGTGGAGAACCCGAAAAAGCTGCAGTTTACTCCTGACGTGGAAGCGTCTCTGCTGCCGCAGATGTATAACAACGATGAAGGCGCGGCGGTCGTGATCAACGCCAACTACGCGATTGACGCCGGTCTGGATCCGGTTCACGACCCGATTGCAGTTGAGAGCGGTGAAAACAACCCGTATGCCAATATCATTACCGTGCATCGCGGTGACGAGAAGAAGAAAGATATCGTTGCGCTGGTGAATGTGCTGCACTCCAAAGAGATTCAGGACTGGATCCGCACCAAGTACAAAGGTGCGGTGATCCCGGTAAATAACTAATTAATTGATTTAGCTTAGGAAGCCCGGTGAGTTTCTCGCCGGGCTTCTTTTTTGTATCCGGGCGAGGGATCATTTAAGCTGACGGTTTAGGGCAACGGAGTGGATCGCTATGGGCAATGTGACCAAAGACGAAGAGCTGTACCAGGAGATGTGTCGGGTGGTAGGGAAGGTCGTTCTGGAGATGCGTGACTTAGGGCAGGAGCCCAAGCATATCGTGATTGCCGGGGTACTGCGTACGGCGCTGGCGAACCAGCGCGTAAAACGGAGCGAGTTAACCACCCAGGCGATGGAGACAGTGGTGAAGGCGCTGGCCGGGTAAGGCACCAGCGTTTCGCGAGTTACTCAAATCCTGCATATCAACTGTCGTTATTGTTATTTCCCCTTCCTGATGGAGGCGTGTTTTACTGAAGTCAGGTAAAGCGAGAGGGGTACAGACGATGAAAAAGTGGATAAGCACGTTACGGCGGTTTTTTGCGACCCGGCCCGCGAATGCGGAGAACAGCGCGCAACGTGTTCTTGAGTCGATACTGCCTGTCGCCAGTCTGTATGGCGTGGACGTGGCCAACATTGACCCGGAGTGGTTCCATGATAAAACGTCACGCTGAACTGCGCCGCACGCGCGAAATGTACTGGAATGAGCTGTGCCTCGATGCTGTAAAGCGTGGATGAGCGGAAAAATACGCTGGGAAATCCTCGGTTAACGCAGGCCGTTTTGTTACCAATATCTCCTTTCACAGATGGAGATGAAGATGAAACGGACTGTATTCACGCCCGCCCTTTTAGCCACCGCGTTACTGATTGCCATGCAGGCGGCCCATGCCGGGCCACAGGCGCATGTGGTCTGCAGTTACTCCCACACCCTCGGCGATGACGCCATCATGATGTTTGGTATGCCCAACCAGGCCATGTGGCACGATTTCTTTGGCAATACCCATACCGATGCCTTTTCAACCCGGGAAACCTTGCGCCAGCATGAAGAGACGACCTGTGATAACAAGGCCGACGGCTCTGCCTACTGGGCGCCTTCTCTGAGATTACCCGACGGAACGGTGGTCAAACCGGCCTATCAAAAAACCTATTATCAGGCCTCGAAGGTTGATGCCTATCCCTTGCACCCGTTCCCGGCCGGGCTGTCGCTGCTCGCCGGGGATCATCACGGCAGCACGCCCAACCCCCATATCAGCTTTTTATGCGCGAACGGGAATGGCTATAGCAGCAAAATCGGGGAGGTATGCGGGCTGCGTAAAGCTAACGATGCCGTCCAGTTTAATATTGGCATTCAATTTCCGAACTGCTGGGACGGTGTGAATCTGAAGCCCGACCACGGTCTGGCCAATGCGGCGTATGACGTTAACGGCCAGTGCCCGAGCGCGTTCCCGGTAAAAATTCCAACGGTTAACATGAATGTGGCTTACGTGCTGCATGGTATTACCCGCCTGGACACCCGTCAGGCGCAACTGTCGCTCGATCCGGTGATGCAGGGGGCTGAACGTGAAGAACGCTGGGGTAGCCTCTATACGGCGCATGCCGATTTCATGAACGGCTGGACGGACGATGCCGCCCGCTTTATGACCGAACGCTGCATGAACCGCGGTATGGATTGTGGTTCAACCGTGCCCTATGGTTATTCTATGGCGAAGGCCAATGTCTGGCTCAGCAGTCTTGAACCGAACATCACTCAGCCTTCACCGCAGGTGTTACTGGTAGAAGATAACTGGCAGAACGGTGGACGCACAAAAAACAGCGAGACGCTGAGCCTGGTAAAATTCCATATCCCACCGCTGCCCGCCGGGCAGGATCCGTCCTTGTTTAAATACCGCATCCGTATTTTCGGTGGGAAGGTAGAAAACAATGGGGCCGATCAGATTTTCTTTTATCCGGCCAGTAATGACTGGGATCCTGCGACCGTGAAGTGGTCGTCGCGTCCGGCCTGTAATTACCGTTCCGATGCCGTGCTTTATCTGAACCATGTTCGTGAATACCGGATGGTCGACGTGGATAAAGCCGTGCGTAAGGCGCTGGCGGAAGGGAAAACCGAGATCTCGTGGTATATCGGTGGCGATCGCCAGGGGAATCATTATCAGTTTGAACCAGCCTCATCACCAGACGGGTTAATGCTCATGCTGACTGGCTTTAAACATACGCCGGAGGCCTGACCCTACGTTTTTTTGTTCTTAACAGGGTTAGCTGGTAAGGTCTCGGCATTCGCCACTGCCCCTGTTAACGCAATGACCACCAACAGCATGATGAAACGCGCTATCGTTCTTTGGGCGATAGCGTGCACACTCAGCGGCGTACTGCTCTACGCCGAACAAATTCGCCGTCAGTTCTGGGAACGAGACCGTGAGTTCTCGGCGTTATTTTCCGAATTAAGCGCGGTCCTGACGCAAAATGAATCGGTCTTACCGCTTCTGAATGGCGATGAAGACATTGCCGCCTTGCGCAAAAAATTCCCCCATCTGCTCGCCCTGGAAAAAACGACGGGACGCCCACTGGATGCGGCGCGGGTGGAGCCTGCCCACGAGATGCAGTACTGGCTTTATAACCCCTGGCGTCAGATCCGCGTGCGGGTGGATCTCGGCCCGATTCTGAATGCGCATCATCCGTTTACCCACCTTGGGATCCGCTTCATACCGACCGGAGAAGAACGGCCCTCTGATGCATTCTGGCACTGGCAACGCACCTTCCCGCAACATACGCAACCTTTTACGCTTGAAGCGGATTCCCGGCCGGACTGGTTTGGCGTCCGCTGGTCTGTTTACCCTTTACTGTTTATCGGCTGGGGGATAGTGATTGCGCTGGCAAACGTGGTGCTCTGGCAGCGTAAAGCACGTAAAGACGCCGAGCAAAGGGCGCGCTATTATCAGCACGCCAGGCTCAATACCCTGGGGGAGATCACCGCCGGTATTGTGCATGAGATAAACCAGCCGCTGACCGCCGTCCAGACGTGGATCCAGGGCGCACAGCGTCAGTTACAGCAGGAAAACGGCCAGGCCGTGTCGCAGGCGCTGTCGGCTGCGCTGACGCAAACGCAGCGTATTAGCGCATTATTAACCCGTTTTCGCGAGCACGTTGTGAAGGAGAAAGTCACCCTGCGGGAAACCGATCTGGCAGCATGCTGGCTGCAGGTGGTGAACTTACTTGAGCATGAGCGCAGGGCTGAACATATCTCGGTCAGTCATGCGTTTGCCCCCGGGGCCACCACCGTGCTGGCCGACCCGCTCTGGCTGGAGCAGGTGCTGCATAATCTGCTCAGCAATGCGATTCAGGCCCAACAGGCGAGTCCTGCTGGCTGGGTAAAGATTGAAAGCCACAAAACCGAGAGCGGCATTCAGATTACCGTGACGGACGGCGGGCCTGGCTTCAGCCCGGAGGCATTACAGAATGCCTTTATGCCGTTTTACAGCGGCCGGGAAGAGGGCATAGGCCTGGGAATGACCTTAACGGAATCATTAATGACGCGTATGAATGGATCGATTACGCTGGGCAATGCACCGCAGGGCGGGGCACAGATCCGGCTACAACTGGCAAACGGAAAGGAGGCTACAGTTGGATAACACAATCTGGCTGATTGATGATGATGAATCCATCAGAGAGTCGATGGCGTTTTTGCTTTCGGGCATGGGGTGGCCGGTCAGGACGTTTGAAAGCGTTGATGCCTTTACCGCGGCCCATGCACGGGACGCGGAGCTGGTAGGCTGCATGCTGCTGGATATGCGGATGCCGGGCAAAGGCGGACTCACCTGGCTTGAGGAGGGGAAATGGCCCTGGCCCCTGCTGCCGGTGATCATCATGACCGGGCACGGGACCGTAGATGCCTGTCGTCGGGCATTTCGTAACGGCGTGTTTGAGTTTTTCACCAAACCGCTGGATGCCGATAAGCTTATTGAAACGGTAGGATTAGCCTTTGAGGAGAGTCAGCGCCGGTTTGCCGGCTGGCAGGAAACCTCCCGGGTGAAAGCGCGCTTCGCACAATTATCCGCGCGGGAGCATGAGGTGCTGGGGGAGTTGATGAAAGGGCTCAGCAACAAAGAGGTGGCCGCCCGGCTGAACCTTTCGCCACGGACGGTGGAAGCGCACCGCGCGGCGGCGTTTACCAAGCTTGGCGTCGGCAGTCTGGTTCAGGCAATACGCGAATACGATAAATTGCAATCCGTATAACTACCAGGTTGAGTGCGTATTCAACCGAATTATGTTTCATCGCCCGGCGGGGTACGCTCTGCCACGTATCCCAACACGCGAGGAAGTGCGATGAAAAAATTAATGATGGTTGCGGCACTGGCCGCAGGTAGCGTAAGTCTGACGGCACAAGCCGATACGTTAAACCAAAAGAGTCTCTCGCTGGCGCAGGCGAATGCGCTGGCCACGTCCGCCATTCAGGCGTGTACGGCAAAGAATTATCAGGTGACGGTCACCGTGGTTGACCGTGCGGGCGTGGTGAAAGCCGTGCAGCGTACGGACAATGCCGGTCCTCATACGGTTAAAGCCAGCGAAATGAAAGCCTGGACGGCGCTCAGCGCAAAGAATGCCTCAGGCAAAGTGATGGAAGCGGCGCAGAGCAACGCCGGCGCGCAAAACATGCGTGATATTCCGGGCTTCCTGCTGCTGGCGGGCGGCCTGCCGGTGAAAGAGGGCGATGAGGTGATCGGGGCGATTGGCATCGGCGGTGCGCCGGGCGGTCATCTTGATGAAGCCTGCGCGCAGGCGGCCATTGACGGGCTGAAAAAGTAACATAAAAAAAGCACCGGGTTAACCGGTGCTTTTTCATCAGATCTTGCAGGCATCGCCGCAGTCGTCATCCGCAACAATCGCCTGGGCTTTTTTATCTGCGTCGTCCAGACGTTCCGCATTACGCTCTTCTGCTTCATCCAGTCCGTTAAAGACCAGGTTTTCGAGATCAATTTCCATGGGGCACCTGCTTTGTTCAGTTTTTGATACTGGCACAGTATAGGGCAAAAAAGGCCAGCAATGTACCTCGCAGCACATATGGATAATCCCTGCCATACTCTCTGCTTTATGGCTGAGGAATGCATATGATGACACTCTGCAAAACCTGCGGTACTGCGTATGACGCCACGCCGGAAACATGCCCGATTTGCGAGGATGAACGCCAGTATGTTCCGCACAGCGGCCAGGCGTGGATTGACTTTGCTACCGTGACTTCCACCCACAGCAACAAATGGCAGCAGCTGGCGCCACAGCTGTTCAGTATCAAAACGGTGCCTGCCTTTGCGATTAACCAGCGCGCGCTGCTTTTGCGTACCCCGCACGGCAATATTCTCTGGGACTGTATTGCCAACCTCGACCCGGCAACCAAAACGCTCATTACAGCGCTCGGCGGCATCAGCGCGATTGCGATTTCGCACCCACACTATTACACCACCATGCAGACCTGGGCTGCGGCATTTGATGCGCCGGTGTACCTGCACGCCAGCGACAGAGAGTGGGTCATGCGCGGCAGTCCCGCCATTCAGTTCTGGGAAGGGGATGCGCTGGAACTATTCCCGTCGGTCACCTTGCTGCGTCTGGGGGGACATTTTGCAGGCGGTACGGTGCTGCACTGGCAGGAGGGCGAAGGCGTATTACTGGCGGGGGATATTCTTCAGGTCACGCCCGGAAAAGACGCCGTTTCGTTTATGTGGAGCTACCCGAATATGCTGCCGCTGCCTGCCCGCACCGTTGAGCGGATTAGCGGACTTCTGGAAGGCAAAAAATTTGCCCGTCTGTACGGTGCCTTTGAGGGACAAAACATCCCGGCAAATGCGGACGAGATTGTGCAGCGGTCGGGCCAGAAATATATTGCTTGTCTCAGGTAAAGCACGATGGGTAAACTTCACGAGTGTGATCTCGATCATACCTAAACTACAACAGATAAAAGAGAAATTGCTATGCAACATATCATTGAAGGTTTCCTCAACTTTCAAAAAGAGATTTTCCCGCAACGTAAAGAGCTCTTCCGCAGTTTAGCGTCCAGCCAGAATCCCAAAGCGCTGTTCATCTCATGCTCCGACAGCCGTCTGGTACCAGAACTGGTCACTCAGCAAGAGCCAGGACAGCTCTTTGTCATTCGAAATGCTGGCAACATTGTGCCGCCGTTCGGGCCAGAGCCGGGCGGTGTCTCCGCAACCATCGAATATGCCGTTGTGGCGCTTGGCGTGACGGATATTGTGATTTGCGGTCACTCCAACTGCGGGGCGATGAAGGCGATTGCGGATAACGCGAACCTCGAACCGATGCCTGCCGTCTCCCACTGGTTGCGTTATTCTGATGCCGCTAAAGCGGTGGTGGAGAAGAAAAGCTGGGATCAGCCGATCGACAAAGTGAATGCAATGGTGCAGGAGAACGTCTTTGCGCAGCTGAGCAACATCAAGACCCATCCATCCGTTGCTGTGGGTCTGCGCAAAAACGCCCTTCGCCTGCACGGCTGGGTGTATGACATTGAGAGCGGTGAAATTCGTGCGCTGGATAAAGCGACGAAAACCTTCGTTTCTCTGTCTGAGAACCCGGAAGTGTTCTTCGAATAATGACGATCAGGGCATGGAAGCCCTGTCAGCTATCGAAATACGGCAATCTCCTGCGTAACCCAGAAGCGGGTTTTTCCGCCGCTTTCGCCATCGACCCGGCAATCTCCGCGCACTCGGCCAGTCCCTGAACGAAGGGATGATCGTGCATCAGCCACGGTATCGCGCCAAACGCGATTCTCCCGCGCACCGTTTCTGGTGCTTTAAGCGTGTAATCCTCGCCAATATCAGGGATCTCGTCGCCTGTCGCCTGCAGCTGTTTGCGCAGTGTCGGGAAAGGCAGATCCTCTGTTTTCAGCGGTTTTTGCCCGCGGGCATCAATAAACACGTCAAAGAGATAGGTGTTGTCTTCAGTCGCGATCGCCGTCTGGGCACGACCGACATCCAGCGTGTAATCATCACCTAATGCGACAACGCTGATGATCCCGGCCTCGCGCAGCGCAAGCAGCCGACGGATAGACTGCGGTGGAATGGCGGCGTAGTTGTCGATAAACACCCGCGCCAGTCCCTGTTTGAAACGTTCCCGGTCCTGCTCATTAAGATGCGGCACGATCTCCTGAACCACCTCGTGCAACCGAAGCACGGTGTAGCGCCAGGGCACCGTTCGATGCTCACGTTTGTTGCGTTCGACCTCATTCAGATTGGCTTCTGCCCAGCTAAACGGACCGTGCTGTTTGCGGTCCTCAAACCAGGCATCGCGAAGGGTGTCCGCATCCAGGGCGCGCAGCCCGATTTTCTCACACCATGCCGGGTCGGCGAGTTCCAGCTCTTTTACCATCAGGGCAAAAATACGATCCAGCAGGCCGTCAGACCCTTTGGCGATTTCATTCTCAACGACAAATTCAGTTAATACCGACAGCGGCTCGTAAGGAATAGGGCAGTAAAAATCGGCCTCAGGCAGAATGCCTGTCCGGGACATGAGAACTATTTTTAACGCCTCGCTGCCCTTATCCAGAACGAATTTGTCATCAACAAAGGCGCCATGCTGCATAACAACCGCCATGGCGGCGTCCAGTCCGCTTAATGAGGTCCCCATAATCCCCACCCGACAGGCTGGGATATCGGCGTCCATCAACCCGGACCAGGGGCTTGGGAAGAAGGTGCGCGTGGCCTCATCCTCATCAGGCCAGACGTGGCCGGTGGCGATGACGGCAAGGTTGAAGCGTTCAGGTAAGCGGCTGTTATTTACCGAAAGCGTAACGCCGTCTTTGTCGGTGGCGATATCCGTCACCTCGGCGGATTCATGGATATCGACCTGAAATCCGAGCCTGCGGGCCTCTTTGACCACCCTGAGAAAACTGTCGCGAAAATATTCCCCCAGCAGGATTCGGGGCAGAAACTGCCGGTCGTGCAGGGAAGCTTTATCGACGTGATAGCGGGCGAGATGGGCTGCACTCTGCTCTTTTAACCAGTCGAGGTAGGTCATAAAAACGGGTGGGATTTCAATGCTGGCAATATTCGCCAGCATCAGACGCGAGTTTTCATCAATTCGATAGGGCATGCCCACGCCCGCTTCTTCGGCTTTTTCGAAAATGGAAACGGCCAGTGGCGTTTTATGCTTCAGGAGCGCGTAAAAGGTGTAAATCCCTGTGGGGCCGGAGCCGATAATGGCGATTTTTTTCATCGACACTGTTCCTGCTTTTTTTGTCATATGAAAAGCGTAGCAGGAGAAAGCTTAAAAAATCAGACAATTGGGATTATTCAGACTACGAGAAGAGGATTTGCACCATTTCAGGACTGAAATGGTGCGTCCGAGTGGACTCGAACCACCGACCCCCACCATGTCAAGGTGGTGCTCTAACCAACTGAGCTACGGACGCAGAATGGTGCGTTCAATTGGACTCGAACCAACGACCCCCACCATGTCAAGGTGGTGCTCTAACCAACTGAGCTATGAACGCAACGTGTTGTCGGTGACAACGGGGACGAATATTAGCGGCACAGCACCGCAGTGGCAAGAGGCAAAATGCATTTTTCTCTCTGATTTCACGCGATTGCTTCATTACCGCGCAAAGTGAAGAGAAAGTAGCCGCCAGCAGGCGGCTGCTGTGTATTTAACGTGCGGCGCGTTGCAAAATTACCGTGGATGGCTGACGTTGCAGGAAGCGCATACGCAGCATCATCATGATAGCCGCAGAGGTCAGACCGATGATAAAGCCGATCCAGAACCCGGCGGGCCCCATGCGATCCACCACCAGATCGGTGAGCGCGAGAATGTAACCGCTCGGCAGACCCAACACCCAGTAGGCGATGAAGGTAATAAAGAAGATGGAGCGGGTATCTTTATAACCACGCAGTACGCCGCTGCCGATCACCTGGATGGAGTCAGAGATCTGGTATACCGCTGCCAGCAGCATCAGATGCGATGCCAGCATCACCACTTCCGGGTTGTCATTATAGAGCAGGGCAATTTGCTCCCGCAGTGCGACGGTGAAAAGCGCGGTGCAGACCGCCATACAGACACCCACGCCCAGCCCGGTGCGCGCAGCCGTTTGTGCATCAAGGGTTGAGCCTTGCCCCAGACGAAAGCCGACGCGGATGGTGACCGCGGCCGCCAGCGACATCGGCAGGACGAACATCAGCGAGCTGAAGTTCAGCGCAATCTGGTGTCCGGCCACGTTCACAATGCCCAACGGCGAGACCAGCAGGGCGACCACGGCAAACAGAGTCACTTCAAAGAACAGTGCCAGCGCAATGGGCAGCCCCAGCTGTACCAGACGCATCATAATGTGCCAGTCCGGCGTGCTGAATGAACGCTCATTACGGATATCACGCAGGGAGCGGGCGTGTTTAACAAAGGTAAGTATGCTAAAGAACATCACCCAGTACACTGCCGCTGTTGCCACGCCACAGCCTACGCCGCCAAGCTCCGGCATACCAAAATGGCCGTAAATAAAGATATAGTTCACCGGAATATTGACCAGTAAACCGATAAAGCCCATGACCATCCCCGGCTTGGTTTTTGCCAGGCCTTCGCACTGGTTACGCGCCACCTGGAAGAAGAGATAACCCGGTACACCCCAGAGCAGGGCGCGCAGATACCCCACGGCCTTGTCTGCCAGAGCCGGGTCGATATTATGCATGGCGCGAATGATATGCCCGGCGTTCCAGAGCACAATCATAATCAGTACGGAGACAAATCCAGCTAGCCAAAAGCCCTGGCGCACCTGATGGGCGATACGTTCACGTCGGCCGGAACCATTCAGCTGGGCGATAACCGGCGTGAGTGCCAGCAGCAGGCCGTGACCGAAGAGAATGGCCGGAAGCCAGATAGAGGTTCCGATTGCCACGGCGGCCATATCGGTGGCGCTGTAGCCACCGGCCATCACCGTATCCACAAATCCCATTGCGGTCTGGGCCACCTGCGCGATGATCACCGGGATAGCCAGTGCCAATAACTGCCGCGCTTCATTCATGTACTTCTGCACGTGAACACCTTTATTTTGTAGTTATATGAGAGACTAAAAAAGCCGCCGTAACTGGCAGCAAGAAGAAAAAGCAGAGGGGGTGCCAGCTATTGTAGCGGGCTTTAGCTATTAATCTAGTGAAAAAATCGCCAGAAAATGCGCTGCTCTGGCAACCTGTATTTCCAACTGTTATTGTGGTGGGATTAAACGGTGTCACCACCGTCCGGAAAATACAGGAGTTGTAAGCATGTTTACTGGTATTGTGCAGGGCACCGCTAAAGTGGTGTCCATTGATGAAAAACCTAATTTCCGTACCCACGTCGTTGAGCTGCCAGAATATATGCTGGATGGCATCGAAACCGGTGCCTCGGTTGCGCATAACGGCTGCTGCCTGACGGTGACCGAAATTAACGGCAACCAGATTAGCTTTGATTTAATGAAAGAAACGCTGCGTATCACCAACCTGGGCGAACTGGTGGTGGGCGATACCATAAACGTAGAGCGTGCGGCGAAGTTCAGCGATGAAATTGGCGGCCACCTGATGTCGGGCCATATCATGACCACCGCCGAAGTGGCGAAAATTGTCACCTCTGAAAATAACCGTCAAATCTGGTTTAAAGTGCAGGATCCGTCATTAATGAAATACATCCTGTATAAAGGATTTATTGGTATTGATGGGATTAGCCTGACGGTCGGAGAAGTGACGCCGACGCGTTTTTGCGTGCATTTAATTCCGGAAACGCTACAGCGTACGACGCTGGGGGCGAAAAAACTGGGGCAGCGTGTGAATATCGAAATCGATCCGCAAACCCAGGCGGTCGTGGATACCGTCGAGCGTGTGCTGGCGGCGAAAGAGGCGGCCATAATAAAGGCCACCGAAGAAGAATAAAAAATAACCCCGGATACCCGGGGTTATTTTTTAGCGCGGCACACGTAAGCCATGTTCAATCCCGCGACTGAAGACCACCTGCCAGAGCTGAATATCACGCGCGCGGAACGCACCTGCGCAGGCATTCAGATAATAGCTGAACATCCGTTTAAATCGTTCAGAATAGTTGTCTGCAATCTCAGGCCACGCTTGCTGGAAACGTTCATGCCACGCCATAAGCGTGGTGTCGTAATCCGCGCCAAAGTTATGCCAGTCTTCCATAATGAAGTGGCTTTCGCTGGCGTTGGCAATCTGGCGAACGGAAGGCAAACAGCCATTCGGAAAGATGTATTTATTGATCCACGGGTCAACGTTATTGTCCGTGCGCTTAGAGCCTATGGTGTGCAGCAGGAAGATGCCGTCGGGTTTTAAATTACGATCCACCACCTCAAAATAGGTGTCGTAATTTTTCGGCCCCACGTGCTCAAACATGCCCACGGAAACAATGCGATCAAACTGTTCGTTGAGGTCGCGGTAATCCTGCAGACGGATATCAACGTCGAGACCCTGGCAGCGCTCCCGGGCCATTTTTTGCTGTTCGGCTGAAATGGTTACGCCGACCACGCTGACGCCGTAGTGCTTCGCCATAAAATACGCCAGACCGCCCCAGCCGCAGCCGATATCCAGCACACGCATACCGGGCTGCAGCTGCAGTTTCTCGCTAATCAGACGCAGTTTATCCTGCTGGGCTTCTTCGAGGGTTGTCGCCTTTTTCCAGTAGGCGCAGGAGTATTGCATGAAGGGATCCAGCATGCGGCTGAACAAATCGTTACCGAGGTCGTAGTGCTCTTTGCCCACGATCCACGCCCGCTTTTTGCTTTGCAGATTGAACAAACGGGCGGAGGCGACGCGCAACGTGTCTTTTATATTGCGGGGAAGCTGGTTCTCCAGACCGGCGCGCAACACGCTGGCAAAGAAAATATCCAGCCGCTCGCAATCCCACCAGCCATCCATATAGCTTTCGCCCAGCCCTAACGATCCCTCGCGCAGTACGCGTTTAAAAAAATCGGGATGTTTGACCTGCGGATCGGAGGGTGAAGATCCGTTGATAGTGATGCCTGCACGACCTAACAGTTCACTGACGATCCGGGACCAGTTATCGTCCGGAACGCTGACTTCTTCTATACACGATGAACTCATAGCTTCTCCATCACCTTACTGTGATCAGAACCTTCAAACAGCGTAGACGCTTTTTATGGTTTGTGAGAAATCTCACGGTAAATACCGCGAGGCTAGTATCCGACGTAGAACAGAGGAAGGGAGATAACCCTTGCCGAAATGCCTTCCTTGGTAAAACGGGAGCACTCCGGCTCCCGTTAACACTTAATATTTATCGTATTTAATCGAACCAAATTTAGTATAGGCCTCAAAATTTGGTGATTCAATAGAAAATTCTTAGCAACCTAATCACTGAAATGTTACATATTTTCCCCAGTGATTACGCGTGCGACGTCTCCGCCTGAGCATGGTTCTCAAGCTCGCGCTGTGCGGCGGATTGCATGCGATAACCCATTACTGCCAGCGCAACGGTGACCAGCATCACGCTGGTGGTAGTTAACAGCGGGGTGGCAATCAGCGCTGACACCACCAGGCTTGCCAGGAAGCACAGGCCGAGCTGCAGGGTATTTTGCAGCGCCGCGGCGCGTCCTGTCGCCTGCGGGAAAGGACGTAACGCCTGTGCGACCACGATAGGGTAAATGGCACCGTTAGCCACCGCCATCACGCAGAACGGAATCAAAATCTCCGCCAGACCGACGCCTGGAATAAACCCAACGGCCCAGGTGGCGCCCACGCTCAAGGCAAACAGCGCCAGCAGCCAGGGCAGCATCTGCTGACCTTCCCATTTCTGCAGCGCCGCACGGCAGCCGTATCCGCCCAGCAGGAAGGCGATGGTCTGTGGGACATAGCTCAGACCAATGGCGGCCGGGCTGTACCCCATATCGTGCAGAATAAACGGCGAGCCGGTGAGCCAGGCGAAGAAGCTCGCCGAGCAGGCGGCATAGACCAGGACATTACCACGATACGCTTTGGCGCTCAGCAGGGAGAGGAACGTGATCGGTTTGGCGTCAGCATGCGCCTCTTTTTTATGCGCGGGCTTGAGGGCAAACGCCGGCAGCATCAGTACCAGGGTGATGGCAAACAGCGTGGCAAAAATGGCCTGCCAGTCAAAGTGCGCGAGGATCCAGCTGCCCAGCAGGGGAGCGAGGGCGGGTGACAGGCCAACCAGCGGCATAATGGTGGCGAAAATGCGGTTGGTACGGTTGGCCGGGTAGTAGTCGGTCACGAGAGCCTGCCAGGTTACCGCCGCGGCACAGACGCCGACGGCCTGCACAAAGCGCAGCACCAGCAGCCAGGTCGCATCGCGTACCCACAACATTCCCAGACAGCCTGCGGCAAAAATGGCCAGGCCCAGCAACAACACCGGTTTACGCCCGAAGCGATCGGAGAGCGGGCCCCAGAGCAGCTGTGCGATGGCAAAACCGGCGAGGAACAAACTCAGGCTGGCGCTGATGGCCGCGGCTGGCGTTTGCAGATCTTCCTGCATCGCCGCAAACGCGGGCAGGTACATATCGGTGGCCAAAAAGCCCAGCACGCTCAAACCGCCGAGCCAGACTAAAAATCCATTCCTGGGTTGCATTGTTTTATTCTCCTTGAGGAGGCAGGTAGACACTGGCGCAGAGTGTAGGGAGTGCAAAGCGGGTTGTGAAACGCTAATATTTGGCGGTTGCATTCAAATTTTTTGCAGGCAGAAAATGTGGTCAGATTATTCTCTTGAAGTGGTGGATGCTGTCGCGCGTAACGGCAGCTTTAGCGGTGCGGCACAGGAGTTGCACCGCGTCCCTTCGGCTATCAGCTACACGGTGCGGCAGCTTGAAGAGTGGCTGGCGGTTCCGCTGTTCGAACGGCGGCATCGCGATGTGGAATTAACACCTGCTGGCGCGTGGTTTTTGAAAGAAGGGCGTTCTGTTATCAAAAAAATGCAGATCACCCGCGAACAGTGCCAGCAGATCGCCAACGGCTGGCGCGGACATCTTTCCATCGCCGTGGACAATATCGTTAAGCCGGAGCGTACCCGGCAGATGATCGTGGATTTCTATCGCCATTTTTCAGACGTTGAACTTCGCGTCTCGCAGGAGGTATTCAACGGGGTCTGGGACGCGCTGGCGGACGGCAGGGCAGAGATGGCGATTGGCGCAACCCAGGCGATCCCCGTCGGGGGGCGCTATGCGTTTCGCGATATGGGCATGTTGAGCTGGAAATGCGTCGTGGCACACGATCATCCGCTGGCTGCCCTGAAGGGACCGCTGAGTGACGACACGCTGCGCAACTGGCCGTCGCTGGTGCTGGAGGATACCTCGCGCTCGTTGCCAAAACGTATTACCTGGCTTCTTGATAACCAGCGGCGGGTGGTAGCGCCGGACTGGGAATCCTCCGCGACCTGCCTCAGCGCCGGGCTGTGCGTCGCGATGGTTCCCGTCCATTTCGCTAAGCCGAGAATCGATACCGGTGAATGGGTCGAGCTGACGCTGGAGAATCCGTTCCCGGATGCGGCCTGCTGCCTGACATGGCAACAAAATGATGTGTCGCCCGCCATGGCATGGCTACTGGATTATCTGGGAGACAGCGAAACGCTTAACCGGGAATGGCTACGGGAGCCAGCTTAGCTGGCTCCACACGAGATTAACGACGGTAGTCGCGGAATGGACCATCCGCAACGGAACGGCGCTCGATAAGGCGCGGGTGAACTTCAATGGACTGCGACTCTTCACGTTTGTTGACGATCCTGTCCATCAGCATATTGAAGGCCGTTTCACCGAGGGAGTCCTTCGGCTGGTGGATGGTGGTCAGCGCAGGCGTGAAGAAGCGCGCGTTGCGCACGTTGTCATAGCCGATCACGGAAATATCCTGCGGCACGCGCAGGCCCAGCTCATCGGCTGCACACAGGGCCCCCATCGCCATGATGTCCCCGCCGCAGAACACCGCCGTTGGACGATGCGGCTGAGAAACGATCTGCTGCATGGCGCGGTAGCCAGACTCCGGCTCAAAGTCGCCCTGCACGATCCAGTTTTCCGGCACGGTGATCAGCGCTTCTTCCATCGCCTTCATAAACCCGGCCAGACGGCCAGCACCGGTGTTGCGCTCGAGCGGCCCCGGGATCACGCCAATTTCACGGTGACCGCGTTCAATCAGATAGCGGCCCGCCATATAACCGCCTTCGAAGGCGTTATCGATGACGGAGTCGGTAAAGTCGGCGCGCGCTTCGCCCCAGTCCATCACCACCATTGGGATATGACGATACTCTTCCAGCATGGACAGGACAGATTCCGGGTATTCGGAACACATCACCAGCAGGCCATCCACACGCTTTTGCGCCATCATCGACAGATAGGCGCGCTGTTTTTCAATATTGTTCCACGCGTTGCCGAGGATAAGGGTATAGCCTTTCTGGAAGCAGTTTTTCTCAACCGCTTCGATGATTTCGGCAAAATAGGCCGCTTCACTGCTGGTCGCCAGCAAACCAATGGATTTGGTGTGATTAACTTTAAGGCTACGCGCAACGGCACTCGGCGAGTAGTGCAGCTCTTTGATTGCCGCCCAGACGGCGTTGCGCGTCTCTTCCGCCACGAAGCGGGTTTTGTTAATTACATGTGATACGGTTGTAGTGGAAACGTTTGCGCGTTTTGCTACGTCTTTAATTGTTGCCATTAAATGTCACTCCAGACCATATCCTAAGCTCCTGAAAACCTTGAAGGTAAACGTTTGCCTTCTCTCACCCTTATCACGCAATCTTGAATTGCGGCACGCCAGGAAAACGACACGGGACGTCAGGAGGGGGTCAATGGCCGGTACGCTAATAAATTTAGCGTGGAATTTTGTCCTATCTTGATGAAAAGGGGAAGAGCTAAAGTGGTTATCCGTTTAAATCCTGGAAGATTTTTGACGTAAATTGTGTAAAAATGAGCAAGCTCACTTTTCGTGGGGGGATTAAAAGGAGAAAAATTGATGAGTTCCGATCTGAAGTTTTCGCTGTTCACCACCGTTATTGTGCTGGCGCTGATTGTTGCTGCAGGTCTGACGGCTGCACTGCACTGATTTACGCGGAGGGGGCGTTCGCTCTCTCCCGCTCGTCCTGATTGTTACATCTCCGGCAAAAATCTTTTGCCAATTTGTTAACTTCTCATTTTTTGTGATTGATGTCATGCTTTCGGCTTCTTTGTTCTGTGTCACCACATGACACGGCATCCGGAGTTGACGCATGAAAATCAATTTTCCCCTGCTGGCCCTGGCGATTGGCGCTTTTGGGATTGGCACCACTGAATTTTCCCCTATGGGACTCTTACCGGTTATCGCCCGCGGTGTGGACGTCTCTATCCCTGCAGCCGGGATGTTAATCAGCGCCTATGCCATTGGTGTGATGGTAGGGGCACCGCTGATGACGCTATTGCTTTCCCACCGAGCGCGCCGCAATGCGCTGATTTTCCTGATGGCTATCTTTACGCTTGGCAACGTGCTCTCCGCCATTTCGCCTGATTACACCACGCTGATGCTGTCACGCATTCTGACAAGCCTTAACCACGGCGCTTTCTTTGGGCTGGGGTCGGTGGTGGCGGCAAGCGTGGTGCCCAAACACAAGCAGGCGAGTGCCGTGGCAACCATGTTTATGGGCCTGACCATCGCCAACATTGGCGGCGTTCCTGCGGCCACCTTTGCCGTGGTTCCGCCGCTGCAGATGCGCGTAATGCGCGTCGCGCATGAGGCGCCGGGTCTTTCATCGTCGGTGAATATTGGCGCGTTCAATCTGGGCAATGCGCTCGGTGCCGCAGCGGGCGGTGCTGTGATTTCGGGTGGTCTGGGATACAGCTTTGTGCCGGTGATGGGGGCCATTATTGCCGCGCTTGGCCTGCTGTTAGTGATGATGTCGGGTCGTAAACAGCCTGAAGCGGCCTGTGCTGCCGAATAAAAAAACGCAGAAGGGGAAACCCTTCTGCGTCTCTCTTACGCGGCGAAGTTCTTCGCCACAAAGTCCCAGTTAACCAGTGCCCAGAAGTGCTCCAGGTAGTTAGGACGCGCGTTACGGTAATCAATGTAGTACGCGTGTTCCCAGACATCCACGGTCATCAGCGGAGTCGCGCTGGTGGTCAGTGGTGTACCCGCGTTAGACGTGGAGACGATAGCCAGTTTGCCATCGGCCTCTTTTACCAGCCATGTCCAGCCAGAACCGAAGTTTTTGATTGCGGCATCGGTAAATTTCGCTTTGAACTCCGCAAAGCTGCCAAAGGCGGCGTTAATCGCAGCAGCCAGTTCGCCGGTCGGCTCGCCGCCAGCATTTGGTGCCAGGCAGTGCCAGTAGAAGGTGTGGTTCCACACCTGAGCAGCGTTGTTGAATACGCCACCGTCTGAACTGCGGACGATCTCTTCCAGCGTTTTGCCTTCAAAATCGGTGCCCTTGATCAGGTTGTTCAGGTTGGTGACATAGGTCTGGTGATGTTTGCCGTAATGATATTCCAGGGTTTCCGCAGAAATGTGCGGTGCCAGGGCGTCTTTTGCATACGGTAGTGCAGGTAATTCGAACGACATTGCTTCTCTCCTTATTGTATTTTGCGTTGCCAATAACCACACAGACAACAAGGACAGGATAGCAAATTGAAAGGGTATGCAAAAGAGGAACTTACCCTGCCGTAGTGACGGCAGAGCAGGGTTTAGCGGATGGTTTTCGGCGTCATGACGCGGCGTGCGCCGACGTAGTGACGCACCCAGTAGTCTTCGCTAAGCGAGGTGATCTGAATGTCCTGGCCGCTTCGTGGGGACTGAATAAACTTCCCGTTACCCACATACACGCCGACGTGATCAGCCGTACCGCGACCCTGGGTGCGGAAGAAGACCAGATCGCCATTTTGCAGCTCGCCACGGTTAACGGGGGCGGCGTCGCGCAGGTGGTACATTTCATTGGCGGTACGCGGAATGCGGAATTTCACCAGATCTTTATAGGCGTAATACACCAGCCCGCTGCAGTCAAAACCGGTGCGGGGAGAGGTACCACCCCAGCGATACGGTTTGCCAATTTGCCCCATCAGCTTATTCATCGCCGTTTTTTGCGCTTTCTGTACCCGAACCTTATGCGCGTCGGCAATTTTTGTCACTTTCGTGCATTTGGCTTTATGCCCTTTGCGCGTGGTGCATTTTTCCGTTACGAGGTTGGCAGCAGTTTTTGAGGCTTTACGTTTCGATGCGAGGGCAGTGCGGGAAGATGTTAATTTCGATTTGCTGGAGGCGGTCTTTTTCGTTTGAGCGGTTGTTTTTTTCTTTTCGTTCTTACTGGTAGTCTTTTTTTTACGTTCTGTGGTTTTTGCCAGATGCGTTTTTTGCACAGCAGAGTGCCGCGCCTGTTGAGAGGCGTTTGCCGCTGGCGTGAAAGAGAGTGATGTAAACAGTAAAGCACAGAGCGTGATCGAGATTTTATTTATCCGCGCCACTGGGCAGTCCCCTGATAAATGCAGGTCATCAATAATACCCGCGTGTGATTTACAAAGCCCGTCGATTCTAATCCATAAAAACCCGAGAAGTTAATAGCATTTTTCAATCTAAAAACCTGTTTCGTTAGCAAGTGCAAAAAAATTCATCGATTTGTCGCACAATTGTTCACGCCCTAAGCAAAACCCTGCCTGCCGCAGGGTTAAGCACCATTTACAATGCAACTTTTCGCCACTCGCGATAAAATAGCTATACGTGACAAAAATGTTATTTTCCGATGCCAGTCTGAACCGCTACAATGTCAGACTAATGCCGTAACAGAAGTTAAAGGAAGCAAGACATGAGCACCACTATTGAAAAAATCCAGCGCCAGATCGCTGAAAACCCAATTCTGCTGTATATGAAAGGTTCTCCGAAGCTGCCGAGCTGTGGCTTCTCCGCGCAAGCGGTTCAGGCGCTGTCTGCCTGTGGTGAACGTTTTGCTTACGTTGATATCCTGCAGAACCCGGACATCCGCGCTGAGCTGCCAAAGTACGCGAACTGGCCGACGTTCCCGCAGCTGTGGGTCGACGGTGAACTGGTTGGCGGTTGCGATATCCTGATTGAAATGTATCAGCGCGGCGAACTGCAGCAGCTGATCAAAGAGACGGCGGCGAAGTACAAAACCGAAGAGCCGGACGCAGAGTAATTTTCTGCGCAAATAAAAAGCGACCTTAAGAGGTCGCTTTTTTTTATTCTTCGCTGTCGCCCATCGCCAGCGGCCAGCCGCCCAGACGCTTCCAGCGGTTGACTATTTCACAGAACAGCTCTGCGGTGCGCTCCGTATCATACAGCGCGGAGTGCGCCTGCGTGCCGTCAAACTCAATCCCGGCCGTAATACAGGCTTTTGACAAGACCGTTTGTCCCAGCGCCAGGCCACTCAGTGCGGCGGTGTCAAAGGTCACAAACGGGTGGAAGGGGTTACGCTTAAGAGAGGCTCGCTCGGCTGCGGCCATCGTAAAGCTGTGATCGAACGTGGCGTTATGCGCCACCATAATGGCGCGGCTGCAGTTGCTCTCTTTCATGCCTTTACGCACCATTTTGAAAATGGCGTGCAGCGCGTCATATTCGCTCACCGCACCGCGCAGCGGGTTATGCGGATCGATGCCATTAAACGCCAGCGCCTCTGGCTGCAGGTTTGCGCCTTCAAAGGGCTCAACGTGGAAATGCATCGTGGTGTCCGGTGTAAGCCAGCCCTCTTCATCCATCTTCAGCGTGATGGCGGCAATTTCAAGCAGCGCATCGGTTTTAGCGTTAAATCCGGCTGTTTCGACATCAATGACAACAGGATAAAAACCACGAAAACGGTCGCACAGACCGGTAAGTTGAGCGTTATCGGACATCAGGGTCTCTTACAAGGGGAAAAAAGCAGAGCGCATTATGGCAAATTTTGGCGTGGGATGCAGTAAAACAACGGGCGCATAGTGCGCCCTGAGGGATCAGTTGCCCAGACCGCGACCGGCGTCTTTGGCTTCAATCAGCTCGATTTTATAACCGTCTGGATCTTCAACAAACGCAATCACGGTGGTGCCGCCTTTTACCGGGCCCGCTTCACGCGTGACGTTGCCACCGTTGCTGCGAATGCGTTCACAGGCTTCTGCCGCGTTGTCCACTTCCAGCGCGATGTGGCCATACGCCGTGCCCAGCTCATAGCTGTCGACGCCCCAGTTATAGGTCAGCTCGATAACCGCTTCATCCGTTTCCGGGCCGTAACCCACGAATGCCAGCGAGTATTTGTATTCCGGGTTTTCGCTGGTGCGCAGCAGCTTCATACCCAGTACGTTAGTGTAGAAATCGATGGAACGTTGCAGATCGCCAACGCGCAGCATGGTGTGAAGTAGGCGCATAATTTCCTCATTAACCAATGGAGTAGAGTATCTTTTTGAACAGAAACGATGTTTTAGTATAGCGGCGAAAGGCCGCCGCTATCAATGCACAACGGAGAGATTACAGCGTAGGGTAGTCGGTATAGCCTTCCGCGCCGCCGCCGTAGAAGCTTTCCGGGCGCTGTGGGTTCAGCGCTGCTTTCTGCTGCAGACGGGCAACCAGGTCCGGGTTGGCAATGTAATCACGACCAAAGGCCACGGCGTCGATCAACCCTTTATTAATCAGATCTTCGGCTTTCTCAGGCGTATAGGCCCCCGCACCGATGATCACCCCGTGGAAACGCTCGCGCACTTTCTGGCGGAAAGCCTCAGAGTAAGGCTGACCACCGGCCCAGTCCGGCTCGGACATGTGCAGATACGCGATACCGCGTTTCGCCAGTTCTTCAATCAGATACAGCGCGTCCGCTTCTTCGTTCGGACCGTTGTCGACGTTCTGGAACGTACCGATTGGGGAGACGCGAATACCAATACGGTCCGGGCTCCACTCCTGACAAACGGCATCAACCACTTCCAGCACCAGACGGGCGCGGTTTTCGACGCTGCCACCGTACTGGTCGGTGCGGTGGTTGGACGACGGTGAAAGGAACTGGTGCAGGAGGTAACCGTGCGCGGAATGCAGTTCAACCAGATCAAAACCGGCTTCGCGGGCGTTAGCTACGGCCTGACGGAAATCGTTCACGATACCCGGGATCTCGTCCAGCTCAAGGGCGCGTGGCGTTGAGGTATCGACGCGGATCGCGTTACCGTTTTCATCGCGCAGGGAAGTGCGGGTATTCGCATTCAGGGCTGACGCGGAAACCGGCGCCTGACCGCCAGGCTGAATGCTGCTGTGAGAGATACGACCGGTGTGCCATAGCTGAACCGCAATGCGACCCTCTTCGGCGTGAACGCCAGCGGTGATTTTCTTCCAGGCGGCAATCTGCTCCGTGCTGTGCAGGCCTGGTGCGCCGGCATATCCCTTCGCCTGTGCGGAAATCTGCGTGGCTTCAGTGATGATGAGGCCAGAGCTGGCGCGCTGACGATAGTATTCACCCATCAGTGGGGTTGGGATATCACCCGGCTCAATGCTGCGCAGACGGGTGAGTGGGGCCATAAACACGCGGTTTGGTGCGGTGACGGCACCCACTTTCAGTGGGGTGAAAAGTTTTTCAGCTGACATAACGACTCCTGAGTAGACCAGTCGACTAGTAATTAAGTAAATAAAAACGCCTGCTACACGCCAGGCGCAGTAATGCTGCTATTAACATGTGCCAGTGCGCTTTCCAGCGGCACGGCACTGCGGGAAATTTTGGCCTGCAGATTCGCCCCTAACCAGAGCGAATATAAAACCTGCGCCTGGGTTAACGCCTCACCGGCGAAGGCCAGCGTTTTTTCACGGCGGCCGTTCTCAAGCGCCTGCGCCAGCAGGGCGATCACGCCGCTGGCACCTTTATCCATTGCCGCGCGCATATCTTCGGAGAGATCGCACACTTCTGCAGAGAGTTTTACCGTCAGGCAACCACTGATAATGCCCTGCTGACAGAACTGGTTCAGCGTTTCCTGATAGTAGTTGAGAACACGATCCCGATAGTTTCCTTCACCACTGGCGAAATGGGTGGCCAGGCGTTGATGGTAGCTGGCATAGTGCCGCTCCAGCATCGCCACGCCAAACGCCTCTTTGGAACGGAAGTAGTGATAAAACGATCCCTTTGGCACTTCAGCGGTTTTAAGTAACTCGCTTAACCCCATACCGGTAAACCCGCGATGCATGCAAAGCCGCTCGCCGGTCGCCAGTAAATGTTCGCGTGTATCGTGTTCAGTATTTCTGCTCATGGCCAAACTCTAATAGACCGTTCGGTCTATTGCAAGGGCGTTTACTGACGACATGCGTTCAGAATATCCAGTTGCTGCTGATAAACCGTTGATTTCACATCCATCATACCCAGTACGGTAGAGAACAGATTATCCTGCGAAACCGCATTTTTTGCTGCGTAGTCGCGCAGGCACTGCGCGTTGATACCAAAGTTTTTCGCGTAGTCCGGTGATAACCAGAACATAAACGGAATGTGCGTTTGTTGCTCTGGCGCCAGCATGTACGGCGTGCCGTGCAGATAAATTCCGCTTTCGCCCAGCGATTCGCCGTGGTCGGAAAGGTAAATCAGCGCGGTGTTCATATTCGCCTGACGTGCCTTCAGCGCATTGATGGTTTTGCTGACCACGCTGTCGGTATACAGAATGGTGTTGTCATAGGTATTCATCAGCGCCTGGTGATCGCAATCCTGAATCTCATTGGTGTCGCAGGTTGGGGTGAATTTGCGGAAATTATCCGGGTAACGGTGATAGTAAGCCGGGCCGTGGCTGCCCATCAGGTGGATAACCAGTACGGTGTCCTGTTTCAGGCCGTCCAGCACGTTGTCGAGACGGTAGAAGTTCACATCATCAATACAGGACTTGTCTTTGCAGAACTGATCCAGGTTCCACTGGGTCATATCAGTATGGGGTACGCGGTCGCAGGCACCTTTACAGCCGCCGTCATTGTCGCGCCACAGCAGGTTGATTCCCGCGTGTTTGAGCACATCGAGCAACCCTTCCTGGTGATGCGCCAGGTCGGCATCGTATTTGCTGCGCGTCATCCCGGAGAACATGCAGGGAACGGAAACGGCCGTTTCGGTACCGCATGACGTGGCCTGCGGGAAGTTGATGACATCCTGTTTTTTCAGTTCCGGGTTCGTTTCACGGCCGTAACCATTCAGCGAGTAGTTCGCGGCACGTGAGGCCTCACCGACAACCAGCACCAGAACTGTTTTCTTGTTCTGTCCTGCAATCAGCGTGCCTTTATGCGCATCTTCACCTATACGCACCAGCGTTTGGTCACCTTCGAACCAGCGCATTTTGCTGTATTTCATCATGGCGCTGACGTAGTTAGCAGGGGTGACCATCTTGACGATGCTCTTATTGTTGCGAAACAGCGACGCATAATCTTTATAAAACACGGCGGCGACGAGGATGATCACCAGCAGGGCGCCAAGCATGGCGGCAACGCGCATCAGCAGCGCATACCACCATTTTCCGGTCTGAATACGCGTCATCGCCAACACCACGGAAGGAACCAGTCCTGCTATGACAATCCACAGAATCATCTGCGGCGTGACCAGCGCTGTGGCTTCCTGGGAGTTGGTTTCGAACACGTTAACAATCATGTTCTGATCGATAACCGCGCCATAGGTATACATAAAGTACGTTGCCGCGGCACAGCCGACGGTTAAGACGATCAGCAGCGGCTTACGGATAAAGGGGATATTGAGCAGGCTGAAGACAATCACCCAGCCGCAGAACAGCACCAGCGGCACGGACGCGGCAAAAAGGATATCGTGAAGCCTTGCCGGGGCAGTAATAGCCCAGCTACGTTGAATAAACAGTGCGTTTATCAGCGTAAAGAAAAGCGCACAACCCAGAGTGAATTTTATATCGTTACACTGTAACTTCTTCGTTAACCACATCGAAAAGAAACCTGTCATCATATTGATGAGGCGAGTATAGAGAGGGAAGATTAGTGAAACCTTAATGCCACAAAACTGTGGTAAAGCCCTTGCACGTGGGGCGTTTAACGTCTTCACTGTAGGTGAGTGTCGGTATTCGGAGGTGAACGTGGCAGAGCAGCTGGAGTTTTTCCCCATCCAGAGCCCGTGCCGGGGGATTTGTCAGGTGGATGAGCGCGGTTATTGCCGTGGGTGTATGCGTACCCGCGACGAGCGGTTTAACTGGCAAAATTTCAGCGACACGCAAAAGCAGGAGGTGCTTCGCCTCTGCCGCCAGCGGTTTCTGCGCAAAATACGTGCAAACAAGCCCGGTGAAACCGAAGAACCCCAGCAACCTTCACTGTTTTAACACGCTTATTGCGTATACTCATGACATCACTTCCTTGAGGAAAATGTTATGGTTCAGCGTATTACCCTTGCCCCCCAGGGGCCAGAATTCTCGCGCTTTGTGATGGGTTACTGGCGCCTGATGGACTGGAATATGTCCCCCCTGCAACTGGCGAGCTTCATTGAGGAGCACCTCGATTTAGGGATCACCACCGTCGATCATGCTGACATTTATGGCGGCTATGCGTGTGAAGCGGCGTTCGGAGAAGCCCTCAAGCTGGTTCCGGCGCTGCGTGAGCGGATGGAAATTGTCACCAAATGCGGTATTGCCACGACGGCAAAACCTGAACATACCCTTGGTCATTACATTACCGATAGCGCACATATCATCAAAAGCGCCGAGCAGTCGCTGGTGAACCTGGCAACGGATCATATCGACCTGCTGCTGATCCACCGTCCTGACCCGTTAATGGATGCCGATGAGGTCGCCGAAGCCTTCCTGGCGCTGCATCAAAGCGGCAAAGTGCGTCATTTTGGCGTCTCAAACTTTACCCCGGCGCAGTTTGCGCTGCTGCAGTCTCGTCTGCCCTTTACCCTGGCCACCAACCAGGTGGAAATCTCCCCGGTGCATCAGCCATTGTTGCTGGATGGTACGCTCGATCAGCTGCAACAGCTGCGCATCCGTCCTATGGCGTGGTCCTGCCTCGGTGGCGGTCGTCTGTTCAATGACGATGAATTCCAGCCGCTGCGCAATGAGCTGGAAACCATTGCCCGTGAACTGAACGCTGAGAACATCGAACAGGTGGTTTACGCGTGGATCCTGCGTCTGCCGTCGAAACCGCTACCGATTATTGGTTCCGGTAAAATTGAACGCGTCCGTTCTGCCCTGGCGGCTGAAGAGCTGCAGATGAGCCGTCAGCAGTGGTTCCGCATCCGCAAAGCTGCGCTCGGTTACGACGTTCCGTAAACCGGTAAAAATGTGACTTTCCGGTGAAATCTTTGCCTCTGGTATACACTTAAGAGGCAAAAAATAACCAGCGGAGGTCATATGAAGCGTTTTGCTCTGGCACTGGTCACGCTGGTTGTTTGCGCAGGGGCGCAGGCAGCCAGCGATGAAGTAGAAATGAATCTCGTCACCTCGCAGGGCGTAGGTCAGTCCATCGGCACAGTGAAAATCACTGAAACCGACAAAGGACTGGAATTTGCGCCCGATCTCAAGGCCCTGCCTCCCGGCGAACATGGTTTTCATGTTCATGCTAAGGGGAGTTGTCAGCCCGCGTTAAAAGAGGGTAAACCCTCGGCAGCAGAGGCGGCAGGCGGCCACCTTGACCCACAACATTCCGGTAAGCATGAGGGCCCAAACGGAATGGGCCATCTGGGCGATCTGCCCGTGCTCGTGGTAAATAATGACGGCAAAGCCACGGATCCGGTTGTTGCGCCACGCCTCAAAAAGCTGGATGAGGTCAAAGGCAAGGCGCTAATGATCCACGTCGGCGGCGACAATATGTCCGATCAGCCGAAACCGCTTGGCGGTGGTGGGGCACGCTATGCCTGCGGGGTGATCTGATCCCCAATCGTCCCCGGCGGTGGCGCTTGTTCCAGCTGCGACAGGGAACAGTGCAGCCGCCAGATTATCGACGCTAAATCACGCGCGGCGGGCTGATGGTGGTGAGCAAGACTGTCGCAGATCCGCTGCAGTTCAGTCAGCGTCGCTTCCAGCGGGCGTTGCTGAACGCCGCGTTCACTCATCACATCGCGTAGCAGAGAGATGCACACGTCGCGCACCTGCGACAGCGGATCGGACCGCGTCTCCCATGCGCGAAGTTGCCAGACCACATGGGAACAGTTCAGCAAGACCACTCCCCAACGCAGCAGCCAGCGGCGGGAAAGCGAGTCCTGGCTGTTATTGAGCTGGCTGACATGGTGGTACACCAGCGATTCATACTCACTTTCACGCAGATGCGGTTTACGGCTGAGCTGATCGACAAACCCCCGACGAAGCTCGCGGATATGGCGTCGGCTTTTACGCGCGTCTGAGCCGGGGCGTAATACGGCAAAAGCCAGCCACGCCAGACCCACGCCCAGGATTTTTGCCAGATTATCATTGAGAAAATCGGCGTAATCATAAACCGGCGGGTTTGTGACTGAGATAAACGAGCCCATAAAGACAATCAACTGACCCCAGAGCCCCGCAAGTTTGGGCATTTGCAGCTTCAGAAGCTGCATCGTGGTTAATAGCGGAAACAGAAACAGCAGGAACTGCCACAGGTCGCTTATCTGCACCATCAGGCCGAACTTGACCACAAAGCTGAACAGCGATAACAACACCAGCGTGCGCAGCAGCAGCGTAAGCGAGTTGAACGGCGAGGCGGCGACGGAGTAGAGCACGCAACTGATGGCGGCCAGCGTGAGCGCGGCGGAGCCAGATTCCCACTGCGTGGTGATGCTCCATGCCCCCACCAGCGTCAGGGCGCAAAAGGTTCGAAAACCGCTCCACAGCGCTTCCAGATAGTCAGTGTGCCGCGCCAGCGCCGGGCTACTGGGAACGGCGAATTCCGTTATCGGCGTGGCATTTTCAACGGCCTTGATCCAGCGACTGCTGCGCAGATACAGGCGGCAAAAGTAGTTCAGACGCTGCCAGAAGGCGCGGTGGCGATAATCGTACTCATCTTTCGGCGCAAGCGGGGCGATAATGCGGGCCACCGTGTAGATGTCGGCATCCGGGCGGGCAAGGGCTGCGAGCAGCGTTTCAATGATGGCGCGGGTGTTTTCCGGTGGCGTTGACCAGTTGAGTAACATCCGGCGCAGGCTGGAGATCGCACTGGTCATCCGTAGCTGCTGGTGAAGCAGGTAGTTCAGCAGGGTATTCTGGCGGCGAAAACGATAGTGGCTCCAGAAGGCCTGAATGCGTAACAGATTCATGGTCAGGATCTGACCAATCACCTTTTCATGCGCCAGGCGAATCTCATCGTTTGTATCCGGCTGCCAGAGCAGGCTCGCATGTTCCAGCAAGCGGGTATGCATGGTCTTCAGCGCCGTGATAAGCGCGGTGCCGTCGGAGGTGCTGGGCAGGATCATCATCATAAACCCGCCGCTCAGAATACCGACAATAACTTCACAGACGCGCGCCTGGGCGATATCCCATAACTCGGTGGTATCAAGAACGTTAACTACCGGAAAGGCAATAATCGCGGCGGTATAGCCCGCCAGCTGGAAGGCGTAGGCGACGTTATTAGTAAAGTGGGCGCAGGCCCAGGTACAGCATCCCAGCCATGCCGCCATGCTCAGTAAAAAAAGCCACGGATCGTTCAGGGTATGGCCTGCAATGATCAGCGCCGCAGTGGCACCGAGCAGGCTGCCCGCGATGCGCCCAAGGCTTTTACTGATCACTCCGCCAACGGTCGGGAAGCTCACGACCGCCGCGGAGGTCATGGCCCAGTAAGGCTCGTCAAGGTTCAGATAGTAGGCGACGGTCAGCGCAAGGCACATGGCAATGCCATTGCGCAGGGCGTAGCGCCACTGAGGGCGCGTTGCTTTCATCCACGGCAGATTTCGCCAGGAGAAGGCATTCATCAGGGTGTTCCGATCGAGACAGTACAGGTTGTGCCGGAGACCAGCGTTAACCCCTGCGGTAAGCGGTCAAATTCAACCCGAACCGGCACGCGCTGGGCCAGGCGCACCCAGGGGACATTAGGTTTGATGTCGGGAACCAGGCCAGAATCGGTTTCAACGCTCTGATCGTAAATGGCACGGCCAATGCTGGAAACGTGACCCTGTAACCTTTGCGAGCCGCTATAAAGCGTTATTGTGGCAGGGGCACCTTCCCGAATATGGCGAAGTTTGGTCTCTTCAAAATAGCCCACGACGTAAAACGAGTGGCTGTCGACCAGCGCGAAAATCGGTTGGCCGGTGGTGGCATAATTACCCACGCGGGCAGAGAGGTTCGTCACCCAGCCATCGACAGGGGCCTGTACCACGGTTTGCGTCAGTTCCCATTGCGCCTGTTTGAGCGTTGCCTCTGCCACATTGACGTTGGCCTGCATCGCCTTGACGTTGATGTTGGCGGTATCCAGGTCTTCGGCAGAGATATAGTTTTGTGATAAATGCCGACGACGCGTGGCTTCGTTGTTTGCTTTCGCCAGCTCTGTCTGGGCCTTAGCCAGCTGCGCCTGGGCGTTAAGGATCGCAATATGGTACGGGGTATCGTCAATGCGGAATAAAACATCTCCCTTTTTAACAAACTGGTTATCCTTAACCAGAAGCGCCGTGATACTGCCAGATACCTGCGGGGTGATACTCACCTGCTCAGCGCGAATTTTACCGTCGCGTGTCCAGGGTGACTGCATATAAAAATTCCACAGCCACCAGCCGGCAACCAGGGCCAGAGCCAGGACAAAGAGGGTGGAAAAGTACTTCAGCGTTTTCAGGGGCATAATCACCACACAATCAGCACAGCAAGGCCAAGAGACACGGAGAGAGCGAACAGGGAGAGATCCATCAGCATGGGGTGCCAGATCTCGCCAGAATACATCCAGTCGCGGAGCAGACGATGCGCGACAAGCCAGATCACAAAGCCCACCAGAACGGCTTTAAACAGGGGAGGAAAGTAGACTGATGCACCGAAGATCAGGTCCTGAAGGGGCAGCCCCTCTGAGCGATGAAAAAACGTCACGAGCAGAGATCCTTTGCAGTGAACAGAATGCCGGGATGGCTTGTCTTAATGAGATGGAACATCACTTTTCAGTGTAAGTCATACTTTTAAATTTGATGAATGTCGTAATGCATTTGTTTTGGCAATACAAATGCTGCACACTATTCTAAAATCAGTATAATAACTTAGCAAGCTAATTATAAGGAGATGAAATTGGAATCGCCATTAGGTTCTGATCTGGCAAGGTTGGTACGCGTCTGGCGTGCTCTGATTGACCATCGCCTGAAACCTCTGGAATTGACACAGACGCATTGGGTCACGCTGCACAACATTCATCAGCTGCCGCCCGACCAGTCACAAATTCAACTGGCAAAGGCGATTGGTATTGAGCAGCCGTCGCTGGTGCGTACGCTTGACCAACTGGAAGAGAAGGGGCTGATCTCCCGACAAACCTGTGCCAGCGACCGTCGCGCCAAGCGAATTAAACTCACTGAGAAAGCGGCTCCCATTATCACTGAAATGGAAGCAGTGATTACCAAAACGCGCGGTGAGATCCTGTCCGGGGTTTCCCCTGCGGAGCTTGAAATGCTCATCAGTCTGATTGGACGCCTTGAGCAGAACATTCACGACCTGCAGGCACGCGACGCCTGACCTTATCAGGCCTTGCATTCGCAAGGCCTTTTATCATCTGGAGACGATCACCCGGTTGCGACCCGTCTCTTTCGCCTCATACATCGCTTTATCAGCCTTTTCCACACACTCTTCAGCCGTCGTCTCCACGGACGTTGCCGTAAAGACGCCCATGCTGATGGTAATGGGCTCCGGAAGCTGTCCCCCGCTGCTGGTCTTATCAAAGCTGCTCAGCTTCAGGCGGATGCGTTCCGCCACCTGGTACGCGGCTGCTGAAGGGGTGTTGGTTAACATCAACACAAATTCCTCACCGCCAATACGTGCGGCAATATCCTGAGGCCGTACGGAATCCATCAGCAGATGCGCCACAAACTGCAACACTTTGTCGCCCTGCAGATGGCCGTAGCAGTCGTTGATGCGCTTGAAGCGGTCGAGATCGCTGACGATAACCGAAACCGGACGGCTGGCTTTACAGGCACCGAGTGCCTGGTTTAGCGAGTCGTAAAAATAGCTGCGATTGTAGAGGCGGGTCAGAGGATCGCGAATCGAGTTTTGATACGACTGTTGATATTTCAAATGCGAGTCGCGATAGAGTCTAAAGACATCATAAAGCAGAACAAAAATAATCAATAACGTCGCAACAGTTTCAAATAAGCGCGCTCGATACCAGGAAATATCCTCCGCGTGTCCGCCTGCTAATAGCATCGCGAGCGTCACGATATAACAGACACATAAAAAATTACCGCCCACCCAAAAAATATTGCGTACGCGGGTAATAACCATTAGCGTTGCTAATGTCACCACCCAAAGAATAATCAAGACGATATTTATTGCATGGCTCCAGAGAACCATAAATTGATGGGTTTCATTATCCACCAGGTCTAACGACATTAATGATGAGTGGCTGGAGCTAAGCCAGGCCAATAGCACCATGCCCACCATAAACAGAAATGTACCGGCAACAATGGCGATATGCGCCGCACGTGAAAGCGGATTATCCCTGACGATATACAGCAGGGCCGACGCAATCATCAGTACCGCCATTAACAGATGGCGGTACATAAAGAAGATCATCGTATCGTTATAGTCCACGACGTTGAGCTGGTAGAGATCAAGCCAGGCCGGGAAACTGGTAAGCGTACCCACCATCAGCATGGCTGAACCGGCAAAGGCAAAAGCAATAGCAATCAGGTACAACCGTCTTCTGTCACACCAGTATTTCATGGCCATAAAGCAGGCAATAAACAGATGGAATACCAGTAAAAAAATGGTGAGTGTAGGGAATAAAAGCGGTGAGAAAGAGGGAACCCATTCGACCAGTTTTAAAAATAAAATTTGTAATATTCCAATGACGACAATGCACCCTAAACAGAATGGAATATAGGGTTTTTTCACGTACCGGGAGATCGCAAGCATAAGTATGTTTCAACGAAAATAATAAATAAAAAAGTTAATTGAGATTAGCCTAATGCAAAAGAGAGGGGAATACTTTGCGCAGGAACAAGATACGGCGTGGTTAATTATTCATTGCCTGAATAAATTTTGTAAAACTATTTATTATAATGATGCTATTTGTAAAAGGATGCGGCCTGGCAGCCACATCCTTTTTATGAATTAACGCGGAGAAACGGTAACCTGGCTACCGTTGCTTGCCAGCACGACGCGCTGACCTGCAGAGAAGCGGGTGCTGCCCTGTTTCTGCACAACCATAATGGTGCTGCCGTCGTCTTTACGAATTTCCAGCTCTACGCCCTGGGTTTTATTCATCGCACCCTGAACGCCCTGGCCTGCTACGCCACCCGCAACGGCACCTGCCGCAGTCGCCAGAGAACGGCCTGTACCACCGCCTACGGTGTTGCCCAGGAAGCCACCCAGAACCGCACCGCCGATGGCACCCATGACGTTGTTCTCGTCACCACCCTGAATTTGAACAGGACGTGCGTTAACAATCGTACCGTAAGTCACGTTCTGAACCTGTTTCGCTTCAGAAGCGCTATAAACGTCGCCAGAAAGTGAACTGTCATTCACACAGCCAGCCAGAGTTAAACCAATCAGCGAAACGCCCAGTACACGTAAAATCATTTGAATCTCCTGTTCACCAAAAACGCCCAATCCGGGCATCCGTTATGGCTAAATTATATGGCATAAAGGGCCATCGTTCATATCTTTGCACTAACAATCGGAAAATTGTACTTGAATTTGACTTAACGAGAGATAAACAAAATTTCGACGCGTTACCTCACTGAGAGTGTTAAAAAATATTATCGCCTGATGGCAAAGCGGGGCTGTTTATGGTTGAGTGGTTATCCTTAGCCCACGCAACGTAAGGAAAGCGCATGAAATCGGGTCGCTATATTGGTGTGATGTCTGGCACCAGTCTGGATGGGGTAGATGTCGTTCTGGCCGCCATAGACGAAAACATGGTGGCACAACAGGCAAGTCTGACCTGGCCTATCCCTGTTTCGCTGAAAGAGGAGATCCTGAGCATCTGCCAGGGGCAACAGCTGACGCTTTCGCAGCTTGGACAGCTTGATGTCAGGCTGGGGGCGCTGTTTGCCGATGCGGTGCTGGCGCTGATGCATAAAGAGAATCTCCGGCCGCAGGATGTGGTCGCGATTGGCTGTCACGGGCAGACCGTCTGGCACGAACCCACTGGCGATGCGCCGCATACCATGCAAATTGGCGATAATAATCAGATTGTGGCAAAAACGGGCGTCACGGTCGTGGGCGATTTCCGGCGTCGCGACATCGCGCTGGGCGGGCAGGGTGCGCCGCTGGTGCCTGCCTTCCACCAGGCGTTGCTGGGGCACCCGTCAGAGCGCCGTATGGTGCTTAACATTGGCGGTATTGCCAACCTGTCGATGCTGATCCCGGGCCAGCCGGTACGGGGATATGATACCGGCCCGGGTAACATGCTGATGGATGCCTGGATCTGGCGTCAGTGCGGTAAACCGTATGATAAAGACGCGGAGTGGGCGAGCGAAGGCAAAGTCATTATCCCGCTGCTGCAGTCCATGCTCAGCGATCCCTGGTTTGCCCTGCCGGCACCAAAAAGCACGGGGCGCGAGTACTTTAACTATGGCTGGCTTGAACGTCAGCTGGCTCAGTTCCCGGCGCTGGCACCGCAGGATGTTCAGGCGACGCTGGCCGAGCTCACGGCGGTCTCCATATCAGAACAGGTACTTTTGAGCGGTGGCTGCGAACGTCTGCTGGTCTGCGGGGGGGGAAGCCGCAACCCGCTGGTGATGGCGCGCCTTGCCGGCTTGTTGCCGGGCACCGAAGTGACAACCACCGATGAAGCCGGCATCAGCGGAGACGACATGGAAGCGCTGGCCTTCGCCTGGCTTGCCTGGCGTACCGTTGCCGGGCTACCGGGGAATTTGCCCTCAGTCACCGGCGCACGCGAAGCCAGCGTTCTCGGTGCCATTTTCCCGGCCAATCCCCGCCATAATCAGAGTTAACTGAAATTCAGCGCAGCGCGTCGCCGGTAAAATAAAAGGGAACAGGAGGGCCCGTTAGCCCTCCAGGACCAGGATAGTCTTCGGAATACGCTCATGAAAAAACTTCTTCTTATTGCTGTACCTGTCTTGCTGTCAGGCTGCAGCGTCTATAACCAGCTCGTTGAGCGCATGCAGACCGACACGCTGGAATATCGCTGTGATGAAAAGCCGCTGACCGTCAAGCTTAATAACCCACGCCAGGAAGCCAGCTTTGTCTATGACAATAAATTGCTGACGCTCAAGCAGGGGATCTCCGCCTCCGGCGCGCGCTACAGCGACGGTATTTACGTCTTCTGGTCGAAAGGTGACAGCGCCACCGTCTACAAACGAGACCGCATTGTGCTGAACAATTGCCAGCTCGATAATCCGAAGCGTTGAGATTTTCACAGGGGCGGCGCACAATAGCGCCACCCAATCTCAACGTCACCTAATGCCATGTCTGATAACGACGAACTGCAGCAAATAGCGCATCTGCGCCGTGAATACACCAAAGGCGGCCTGCGTCGCCAGGATCTTCCCGCTGAACCTCTGGTGCTTTTTGAACGCTGGCTGAAACAGGCCTGTGAAGCAAAACTGGCCGACCCAACGGCCATGGTGGTTGCCACGGTGGATGAAAATGGTCAACCGTATCAACGTATCGTGCTGCTTAAGCATTATGACGAGAAAGGGCTGGTGTTTTACACCAACCTGGACAGCCGCAAAGCACACCATTTAGAGAACAATCCCCGAATCAGTCTCCTGTTCCCCTGGCATATGCTGGAACGCCAGGTCATGGTCACAGGCAAAGCGGAGCGCCTTTCCACACTGGAAGTGGTGAAGTACTTCCACAGCCGCCCGCGTGACAGCCAGATTGGCGCCTGGGTCTCAAAACAGTCCAGCCGAATTTCTGCCCGCGGCGTGCTGGAAAGCAAATTCCTTGAACTGAAGCAGAAATTCCAGCAGGGCGAAATTCCACTGCCCAGCTTCTGGGGCGGTTTCCGCATCCCGATCGAGCAGATTGAGTTCTGGCAGGGGGGCGAACATCGCCTGCACGACCGCTTTTTATACCAGCGCGACAACGGCGGCTGGAAAATCGACAGGCTTGCACCGTAATCCCCGAAATTTGTTGATTTAAGCGCTAGCGCACGCCGCGCTTGCGCTTTATTCTATGGTCCTTTCGCATCAGGCGAAAAGTCGTGTACCGGCAAAGGTGCAGTCGTTTATACATGGAGAATTTGATGGCAAGCAGTAACTTGATTAAACAATTGCAAGAGCGGGGCCTTGTGGCCCAGGTGACGGACGAGGAAGCGTTAGCAGAGCGACTGGCGCAAGGCCCGATCGCGCTCTATTGCGGCTTTGATCCCACCGCTGACAGCTTGCATTTGGGGCATCTTGTTCCATTGTTATGCCTGAAACGCTTCCAGATGGCAGGCCATAAGCCTGTGGCCCTGGTGGGCGGCGCGACCGGTCTGATCGGCGACCCAAGCTTTAAAGCCGCTGAGCGTAAACTGAACACCGAAGACACCGTGCAGGAGTGGGTGGATAAGATCCGCAAACAGGTTGCACCGTTCCTCGACTTCAACTGTGGTGATAACGCCGCGATTGCCGCCAATAACTACGACTGGTTTGGCAGCATGAACGTGCTGACCTTCCTGCGTGACATCGGCAAGCACTTCTCTGTTAACCAGATGATTAACAAAGAAGCGGTGAAACAGCGCCTGAACCGTGACGATCAAGGTATCTCCTTTACTGAATTCTCTTATAACCTGCTACAGGGCTACGACTTCGCCTGTCTGAACAAACTGCACGGCGTTTGCCTGCAGATTGGCGGTTCTGACCAGTGGGGTAACATTACTTCCGGTATCGATCTGACCCGTCGCCTGCATCAAAACCAGGTGTTTGGTCTGACCGTTCCGCTGATCACCAAAGCCGACGGGACTAAATTCGGTAAAACCGAAGGCGGTGCGGTATGGCTCGATCCGAAGAAAACCAGCCCGTACAAATTCTATCAATTCTGGATCAACACCGCGGACGCCGATGTTTACCGCTTCCTGAAGTTCTTCACCTTCATGGACATTGAAACCATCAACGCCCTGGAAGAAGAAGATAAAAACAGCGGTAAAGCACCACGCGCGCAGTATGTGCTGGCGGATGAAGTGACCAAACTGGTTCACGGTGAAGAAGGTCTGGCTGCGGCGAAACGCATTACCGCAAGCCTGTTCAACGGTACGCTGAGCGATTTGAGCGAAGCTGACTTCGAGCAGCTGGCGCAGGATGGCGTACCGATGGTTGAGATGGAGAAAGGGGCTGACCTGATGCAGGCGCTGGTGGACTCTGAGCTGCAGCCGTCTCGCGGGCAGGCGCGTAAAACCATTGCGTCTAACGCCATCACCATCAACGGTGAAAAACAGGCTGACCCGGAATACACCTTCGCCGATAGCGATCGCCTGTATGGCCGCTACACGCTGCTGCGTCGCGGTAAGAAAAATTACTGTCTGGTCTGCTGGAAATAAATAAAAGTCTCCAGGGGCGTGGGAAACCACGCCCTTTTTGTTTTTTCAGGGTTTGGTAAGCATAAAATGAAGAACATCCTCGCCATTCAGTCCCACGTTGTTTTTGGACATGCTGGCAATAGCGCGGCGGAATTCCCGATGCGCCGCCTCGGGGCTAACGTCTGGCCCCTCAATACCGTACAGTTCTCAAACCATACACAATACGGCAAATGGACCGGCTGCGTGATGCCGCCTTCGCATCTCACGGAGATCGTGCAGGGCATTGCCGATATCGACCAGCTCAAACGCTGTGACGCGGTTCTGAGTGGTTACCTGGGCTCCGCAGAGCAGGGGGAGCATATCCTCGGCATCGTTCGCCAGGTGAAAGCAGCCAATCCCGCAGCAAAGTACTTCTGCGACCCGGTGATGGGTCATCCGGAAAAAGGCTGCATTGTGGCGCCTGGCGTGGCTGAATTCCATGTTCGCCATGCGTTACCTGCCAGCGATATCATCGCGCCCAACCTGATTGAGCTGGAGATCCTTTGCGAGCATCCGGTTAACAGCGTAGCAGAGGCGGTAAGCGCGTCTCGTGAACTGATAGCCCAGGGGCCTGAGATTGTGCTGGTGAAACATCTCGCCCGTGCAGGGCTGAGCAGAGACCGCTTTGAGATGCTGCTGGTGACCAAAGACGAAGCCTGGCACATCAGCCGTCCGCTGGTGGATTTTGGCCTGCGTCAGCCAGTGGGCGTGGGAGATGTGACCAGCGGGCTGTTGCTGGTGAAACTGCTACAGGGTGCGACGCTGCGCGAAGCGCTTGAGCATGTGACTGCAGCGGTGTACGAAATTATGATTGCGACGAAAGAGATGCAGGAATACGAACTGCAGGTAGTGGCGGCACAGGATCGTATTGCGCAGCCGGAGCACTATTTCAGCGCAACACAGCTCTAAACTATGCCGGGTGGCGCTGCGCTTACCCGGCCTACAAATCCCGTAGGCCCGTGCAAGCGAAGCGCCGCCGGGCAATAACGACCCGGTTAATTCAATCCTTCCGCTTTCAGCGCCGCGGCCACCGCAGGGCGCTCCGCCATACGCGCCATATATGCTGCGATATGGTCTAACCCGTCCAGATTCAGCTTAACCGCACGCGCCCAGCGCAACACGGTAAAGAGATACGCATCGGCGATGGTGAAGCGTGCCCCGCAGATATACTGATCGTCCTTCAATGACTCATTGACGTACTGCAGCTTTTTCTCCAGCAGGGCGCGAACGGTCGGTTTGTACTCTTCCGGTGTATCCGGGCGGAACAGTGGCGTAAATCCTTTATGCAGTTCGGTTGCAATGTAGTTCAGCCACTCGAGCGTTTTATAGCGTGAAACCGTACTTACCGGGGCCAGCAGCTGGCGATCGGGCACGCTGTCTGCCAGGTACTGCATAATGGCGACGCCTTCTGTCAGCAGGGTACCGTCATCCAGAAGCAGGGCCGGAACTTGTCCCTTCGGGTTAATCGCAAAAAAATCGTCGCCGTTTTCCAGGCGCTTTTTCATCAGGTCAACGCCGTCCAGCGTGAAATCTTTGCCGCTCTCGCGCAGGGTAATATGGGAAGCAAGAGAGCACGCGCCCGGTTTGTAGAACAGTTTCATCGGTAACTCCTTTTTGCTGAGGTTTCAGCTATGTTAGTGCGCAAGCAAACAAAAAAAAAGCCGCTAATAAATTAGCGGCTCATCGTTTCTCAATAACGTTACGCGGTAGCGGTTTCGGTCGTTTTCGTCGCTTTGTCGTCGTCCTGAGTCATACGGTTCAGCTTCGGTGCCGTCAGCAGCATCAAAGCCGCGATAACCGCCGTTGCGATACCAATCTGCAGGAAGACGGTGCCGTATACATTCAGGGAGACCAGCGGGTCAGTCACGTTCTCAGGCACCGCCATCAGGTTTGCGATTTTACCTGCGATGATGGCTGCACCGGCAGTGGTCAGGAACCAGCTACCCATGATGAAGCCCATCAGACGCTGTGGCACCAGCTGTGCAACCATCGCCAGACCCAGACCGGAGATCATCAGTTCACCGATAGACTGCAGGGCATAGCTCAGGATCAGCCAGTTAACGGAGACGATACCGGCGTCAGTCGCAAATTTGGTACCCAGTGGCAGCACGAGGAACGCACCAGAGCACAGCACCATACCGATGGCGAACTTGTGCGGCATTGGCAGACGGTCACCCATCTTGTTATAGATAGCCGCCAGAATTGGGCTACCAATCATGATCCAGAACGGGTTCAGCGCCTGATACTGCTCCGGCTCGAACGCGATACCCAGGATGGAGTGCTCAACGTTGCGAATAGCGAAGAAGTTCAGCGAGGTAGGCATCTGGCTGTAGAGCACGAAGAAGATAATCGCTTCCAGCATCAGAATGAAGGCCACAATCATCTTGCGACGGGCCGCACCCTGCATCGCGAAGGCTTCTTTCGCGAAGATGATGACGATACCCAGTGCCACCACGCCCAGAACGGCACGTGCAACACCCTGGTTATGCAGCAACCAGGTGGCGATGGCCGCGAGGATAACAACACCCACGATGGTGGCCAGCAGTTTGCCCATGTGCACCGGTTCGAAATCAGGTTTTGAACCGTAGTCCTTAACCCAGCTACGGCAGAACAGGAAGTTCACAACGGTAATCAGCATACCAACAAAGCTCAGCGCAAACGCCACGCTCCAGCCGAATTTTGCGGCGAGCCATGGAGTTGCCAGCATGGAGAAGAATGAACCAATGTTGATGGACATGTAGTACATGGTGAATGCACCGTCCAGACGTGGGTCATCTTTGCTGTAGCAGGTAGAGAGCAGGGAAGACGGGTTCGCTTTGAATAATCCGTTACCGACGGCAATGGTTGCCATACCCATATAGACTACGGCTGCGTCATGACCAGACCAGGCAACCAGACCATAGCCGATTGCCAGAACAATGGCGCCCAGCATAATGACACGCTTCGTACCCAGAACTTTATCACCAAGCCAGCCGCCAATCGCGACCAGACCGTAAACGAGGGCACTGAATGAAGAGAACAGCGTGATGGAATCGGCTTCGGACATACCCAGCTGTTTTACCAGGTAAACCGCCATGATCCCTTGCAGGCCGTAATAACCAAAACGCTCCCATAACTCGATAGAGAAGATGAGATAGAACGCTTTTGGCTGTTTAAAAGCGTTCAAACTCACGCTTTCATCTGTTGGTTTATTGTTTGCAGTTGACACATATACCTCTTTTTTTACATCCCATATTAACGGGGGTGTTCATAGCGTGATGGTCGGAGTCCATCCGCTTTATAGTTATATTGGGAGGAGAAACGGCGGGTAATGTTCACTATCCTGACCCGTCTGGCAATACGTTTGTAATAATCTGTTACATATAACTGAGCCGCTATAATCCTCGGTTTCTGCAAATGTTATTCAGCGTTAAATTTCACACAATGGATTTTGTTGGTTTTTTTGACTGCGAAAAACCGGCGGAGAGGGTTGTGTGGCGATATGTTCTGCTATTTGCCGTTAAATGCAGTCATATAGCCCATATTCTGAAAAATGAGTGGTCTTATCTGCGGCCATTGAAGGATTACATCTTGTCTGGCAAAGGGTTTAGGTGGGATCTGACAACAAAAAATCAACATGAAGTTATCAGAGTGATCGCGATCACAAATGTATAGAAATTTTCGGTAGTGAAAAAACTATTAACCTGTTTGAGCGTTAAATGACCGAACAATTGACAGGGCATAAGAGAACATAAGCGGACAACTTGCGGCCTAAAGGAAGGTTTTTAGTTAAGCCTTCCTTTAGTAAGGTCTTGATGATGCGAAAGTAAAAAGGAATAACGCCGCTCAGGGATACACTTTTTCTTTATATTCGCAGAGATCTTCAATGATACATGAGCCGCAGCGAGGCTTTCTGGCAATGCAGGTATAACGGCCATGCAGGATAAGCCAGTGATGACAGTCGACTTTGAATTCAGCGGGAACCACTTTTAACAGTTTCTCCTCCACCTGTTCGACATTTTTACCCGGAGCGAAGTTGGTTCGGTTAGCGACACGGAAAATATGGGTATCAACCGCGATGGTCGGCCAGCCAAACGCGGTGTTAAGTACCACATTCGCCGTTTTACGTCCCACACCCGGCAACGCTTCCAGCGCCTCGCGATCTTCCGGCACTTCACCACCATGACGCTCCAGCAAAATGCGGCAGGTCTTAATGACGTTCTCCGCTTTGCTGTTAAACAGCCCGATGGTTTTGATATAAGACTTCACCCCTTCCACGCCCAACTCCAGCATGGCTTTCGGGGTATTGGCCACCGGATAGAGCAGGGCGGTGGCCTTATTCACGCTCACGTCAGTGGCCTGAGCCGAAAGCAGCACTGCGATCAGCAGCTCAAACGGCGAAGTGAAATTCAGCTCAGTCGTCGGGTGCGGGTTTGCGTCCCGAAGACGGGTGAGGATTGCAATGCGCTTTTCTTTGTTCATGAGGCTTTCCCGGGTATCCCTCCCTGCACGCTGCGCTCAGCCGCGCGGCGCTTACGTTTTTCATCAATCAGGTATTTTATCGCCAGCATCATGCCAAGGCCAATAAACGCGCCCGGTGGCAACATAGCCAGCAGGAACGGCGTGTCCGTATGAAACACCTCGATGCGTAAAACTTTAGCCCAGCTTCCCAGCAGCGCGTCTGCGCCGTCGAAGAGGGTACCGTTGCCAAGAATTTCACGCAGTGAGCCCAGAACGAACATCGCGCAGGTGGCTCCCATTCCGATGGAGAAACCATCCAGGGCCGACATCGCCGGGGTGTTCTTCACGGCAAAGGCTTCTGCACGCCCCACCACGATACAGTTGGTAACGATCAGCGGAATAAAAATCCCCAGTGACTGATACAGACCGAACGCGTAGGCATTAATCAGCATCTGAACGACGCTCACCACTGACGCGATGATCATGACGTAAATTGGAATACGGATTTCCGACGGCGTCCAGCGGCGCAGGGTGGAAATGGAGAGGTTGGTCAGGGTCAGCACCAGCGTGGTGGCAAGCCCCAGCCCCAATGCGTTGGTAGCGGTGGATGTCACCGCCAGCAGCGGGCACAATCCCAGCAGCTGTACCAGTGCGGAGTTGTTCTTCCACAACCCCTGGACAATGACCTCTTTAACCTGGCTCATGCTCACTCCTCACAGGCCGGAAGATTGTTAATCTGCGCAGGCAGCGTTTCTGCATACAACCCGGCACGTTTTACGGCATTCACGACGGCACGCGGCGTAATGGTGGCCCCGGTGAACTGGTCAAACTCGCCGCCATCTTTCTTGACGGCAAATGCCGGGTCCGCTTCGCCGTGGATCACCTTACCGGCAAAATGCAAAATCCAGTCGCTCAGGCGTGTCTCAATTTTGTCCCCAAGGCCTGGCGTTTCGTGGTGTTGAGTCACGCGGGTACCCAACACGGTACCGGAAAAATCGGTACCCACAAGTAGCTGAATGGCTCCGGAATATCCGTCTGGTGCCGTGGCCTCCATCACCACGCCCACCGCGTTATCGCCTCTACGGGCGATATAGAGACGATGCGGGCCTTTACCTAACTGCGGCGCCTGTACCACGTAACAGCTTTTCTGCAGGTCATTATCGTAGAAATCAGACGGCATCACCTGATCGAACAGCGCGCGTTGCTGCTTCGCGGCCTGTTCATCAATGGTCGTTTTGGTCAGTTCGTTCACCAGTGCCGTCATCCCGGTGAGGACAGCAGCGAAAATGGCCAGCGTGACGCCATGTTTTTGCATTGTTTTCAGCATCGCGAAACCCTTACCGATGGCCGTATACGCGTGGGCGCGTGTAGTAGTCAATGAGCGGAACGGTGATGTTGGCAAGCAGGACGGCGAACGCTACGCCATCCGGATATCCGCCAAAACTGCGGATCAGCCACACCAGCAGACCGGCCAGCGCACCGAAGATCAGACGACCGCGATTGGTGGTCGAGGCGGTCACCGGATCGGTCAGAATAAAGAACGCGCCCAGCATGGTGGCACCAGAGAGCAGATGCATCTGCGGGCTCGCCAGGGATTCAGGAGAGAAGAGCCAGCCCAGCGTGGAGCAGACCGCGAGCGTGACCAGGAAGCTCACCGGAATATGCCAGCGGATCGCTTTCTGCTGCAGCAGGAACAGGCCGCCCAACAGATATGCCAGGTTAACCCACTGCCAGCCTGCACCGGCCAGCACGCCGCTGTAGATGGCTGATTGCATGATTTGCTCAACGCTATGCCCGGCACGCAGGGACGTTTTAAACGTATCGAGTGGTGTAGCCTGGCTGACACCATCCACGCCCATACGCAACGCATTCATATCGGCACCGGACGCCGTATGGCCGGTAAAGATCACCTGAAGGGCATCCATAAAACCCGGCACCGTGGCGGCGATATCGTGCGGCGGCAGCCAACTGGTCATTTGTACCGGGAAGGAGATAAGCAGTACCACGTAGCCGACCATCGCCGGGTTAAAGGGATTGTGGCCCAGCCCACCGTACAGCTGTTTGGCAATAATCACCGCAAACACCGTACCGAGCACGATCATCCACCACGGCGCAAACGGCGGAATACTGATGGCCAGCAGCAGGCCCGTCAGCAGAGCGGAGTTATCGCTGAGAATACGGGAGATGTTCATCTTACGCAGCTTCAGCACCAGCGCTTCGGCCGCTACGGCGCTGGCACAGCCCAGTGCTAACTGGAACAGGGTTCCCCAGCCGAAAAACCAGAACTGAACGGCAATACCCGGCAGTGCAGCCAGGCAGACCAGCATCATAATGCGCGACGTCTGGCGCTGGTTATGGGTGTAAGGGGAACTTGCGATTCTGAAAACCATTTAATCCTCGTTAACTGCTTGCTGTGCGGCTTTCTTCGCCTGAACGCGTGCAATCGCGGCGGCGACGGCGGCTTTGCGTGGATCGTCGTTCGCGGCAGGCTGTTGTACTTCCTGCTGAGCCGCTTTCCGCGCTTTGGCGCGGGCGATGGCCGCTTCGACAGCGGCTTTGCGCGGGTCGACTGGTGCCTCTTCTGCAGCTGGTTGTGGTTGCTGCGCCGCTTTCCGTGCTTTGGCGCGGGCGATGGCCGCTTCGACAGCCGCTTTGCGCGGATCGACCGGCGCCTCTTCTGTGGCTGGTTGCGGTTGCTGCGCCGCTTTGCGCGGATCGACCGGCGCCTCTTCTGTGGCTGGTTGCGGTTGCTGCGCCGCTTTACGCGCTTTAGCGCGGGCTATCGCGGCTTCAACGGCGGCTTTGCGCGGGTCTGTGGCCTCTTGCTCAACGACTACCTGCTGCTCTCCCGCTTTCCGTGCTTTGGCGCGGGCGATGGCCGCTTCAACGGCCGCTTTACGCGGATCGACACGGGTTTCTTCCGGTTGCCCTGTTTGCGCTTTTTCCGCCTGACGCGCGCGCGCCGCGGCCTTACGCGCTTCACGTGCGGCAATGGCTTCGCTGTTATCTGGCTTCTCACCGGCGGAGATCACCACAGGTTGCGCTGCGGTCGCTTTTTTCTCGCGCACGCGAGCCAGCGCCGCGTTAATGGCATCCTGATCTTTCTCGCCTGGCTGAACGGCAGCCTGCTTATGACGCTCCTGACGGGCCAGTTTTTCACGCTCCAGACGAGCCTGGCGGGCTTCAAAGCGGGCTTTCGCTTCGGCAGCGCGTTTTTCTTCCATCGAGATGGCATAAATCTCGGCCTTCTCCTGACGGAAGTACTGCACCAGCGGAATGTTGCTAGGGCAGACCCAGGCGCACGCGCCGCATTCGATGCAGTCAGCCAGATTATGCGCTTGCGCTTTATCGTGCAGCTGACCTTTGCTGTACCAGTACAACTGCTGTGGAAGCAGATCGGCCGGGCAGGCATCGGCACAGGCGCTGCAGCGGATGCAGCCTTTCTCTTCCTGCTCTTCACCCATTTCGGTGGGGGAGGGGGCGAGCAGGCAGTTAGTGATTTTTACGACCGGAACGTCCAGCCACGGCAGGGTAAAGCCCATCAATGGACCGCCCATGATCACCATCTGATCGCTGCCGGGACAGAATCCGGCCTGCTCCAGAAGATGACGAACCGGCGTGCCCAGACGCGCCCAGACGTTCCCCGGACGAGACACTGATTCGCCCGTCAGCGTCACCACGCGTTCGGTCAGGGGTTCACCGTCAATCACCGCGCGTTTCACGGCGTAGGCGGTACCCACGTTTTGCATCAGCACGCCAATATCCGACGAGCGGCCGCCGTGGGGAACCTGCTTTCCGGTGAGTATTTGCGTCAGCTGTTTTGCACCGCCTGACGGGTACTTGGTCGGAATGACGCGCAGGCTGATATCGTGGCTACCGGCGAGCACCGCGCGCAGCATGGAAATGGCCTGCGGTTTGTTATCCTCAATGCCAATCAGCACTTCACGAGGCTGCAGCACATGGGCGAGGATACGGATCCCCTCCACGACCTGCGCGGCGCAGTCCTGCATCAGGCGGTCATCGGCGGTGATATAGGGTTCGCATTCAGCGGCGTTGATAATCAGGGTCTGAATTTTATCGCCGCCACCGCGCAGTTTGACGCCGGTCGGGAACCCTGCGCCACCCAGCCCGGCAACGCCGAACTGATGAATACGGTCGATAAGCGCTTCCCGGCTGCGGGCGCGGTAGTCGCTCCAGCCATCACGTTCTATCCAGCGGTCTTCGCCGTCGGCTTCAATAATGACGCTCAGTTCGGAGAGGGCTGACGGATGTGCAACGGTGTGAGGGGTAATCGCCACCACTTTACCGGATGTCGGGGCGTGGATCGGCAGCATACGCCCACGACCAAAGGTCAATGGCTGGCCGCGAAGGACGGTATCGCCTTCTTTAACGCACAACTCACCCTCATCGCCAATGTGCTGCTTCAGCGGCATGACGAAACGGGTCGCCAGCGGAATTTGACGCAGCGGCGTGCCGCTGGACTGGGTTTTCATCTCTGGCGGATGGATCCCGCCGTCAAAGTCCCAAATCTTCTCTTTTCTGAAAGCAGAAAATAACTTAAGCATGTTGTTCCACAGGAATATTGCGAACCGGAATGGTTTGAAGATCCCACTTCCAGCTTTCGGTAGTCGTTTCAACCGGGCGCAACTCAATACATTGCGTCGGGCAGGGGGCCACGCAGAGGTTACAGCCGGTGCACAGATCCGCCACAACGGTGTGCATGGCGCGGGTGGCGCCAACAATGGCGTCGACAGGGCATGCCTGAATACACTTGGTGCAGCCAATGCAGTTCGCTTCGTCAATCACCGCGAGGGCGCGCACGGGCTCCTGCACCTGTGCATCGCCGTCAATGGGTTGCGGGTCGACGTTTAGCAGCGCTGCAATTTTCAGCATTACCGCTTCGCCACCTGGCGCACAGCGGTTGATTTTCTCACCCTGAATACCCACGGCTTCTGCATAGGGACGACAGCCAGGATAGCCGCACTGCCCACACTGGCTTTGCGGCAAAAGCTCATCGATTTTTTCAACAACAGGATCGTCCTCCACCGCGAATCGGCGGGAGGCGTAACCCAGAATCAGGCCAAACACCAACCCCAGCACGCTGATGGAGGCGATGGCAATCCAGATGGTATTCATTACAACTTCACCAGACCACTAAAGCCCATAAAGGCCAGAGACATTAAACCTGCGGTCACCAGCGCAATCGCGTTTCCGCGAAAGGGCGCAGGGATATCCGCTGCGGCGAGGCGCTCACGAATAGAGGCAAACAGCACCATCACCAGCGAGAAACCGACGGCGGCAGAAAAACCGTACAGCGCCGACTGCATGAAATTATGCCCGAGATTAATGTTCAACAGCGCTACGCCAAGAACGGCACAGTTGGTGGTGATCAACGGCAGAAAGATACCCAGCAGACGATAGAGCGCCGGACTGGTTTTACGCACCACCATTTCGGTAAATTGCACCACCACGGCAATGACCAGAATGAAGGCCAGCGTACGGAGATAGACTAAACCCAGCGGGATGAGGATCCAGGTATCAATCAACCAGGCGCAGATGGACGCCATCGTCATCACGAAGGTGGTTGCCAGCCCCATGCCCATTGCCGTTTCCAGCTTTTTGGACACGCCCATAAACGGACACAGGCCAAGGAACTTCACCAGAACGAAGTTGTTAACCAGCACTGTGCCGACAAAGAGCAGTAAGTAATCGGTCATTATTCAGCCTGAAATAAAAAAGCCGCCTATTATCGGATAAACCACAACAGGCGACAACAGGTTATCTGTAAGGTTATTACGGATTCACGAAGGTGTTCTTCACCCGCGTCGAACGCTTGAAATAGGGCACCAGAAGCGCCGCCGCCAGTAACGGGAAAAGCAGCTGACGAACGGCCAGCGCGTCCGAAACCGGTGAAAAAGCAAAGGCTTTCACCGCCAGCAGTACGGAAACGAGCAGCCAGATGATGTAGTGCTTAGGCACATTTTTGCGGCGTTTAAAGAACGCAATGGTTAGCCACAGCGTGTAGTACCACATGCCAATGGCGAAGACGAACGACACGAACCACAGCGTAATATTCAGCACACTTTGCGACATCAGGGTCTGGATTGCATGAGGGGTAACCAGCGCGGTGGTATAAAGCAGCAGCGCAAGTGATGCGCTTAATAAGGCAACCAGCAGCCATGCCAGTGGGGCGATTAACCAGCCTCCAATTCTTTCTCCAGGCGTTGCGGTCATGAACTCTCCCATAAATCTGCGCGAAATGTTGTACAGCCAGTTTGCAGGGCGGAGAGTATATAACATTTCGCGCGGATGGCTACTTTCTTATAAAACGTAACGCCATACGGACTTAGGCACTTCGCCGACGTTAAACAAACGGCCACCGGAGACCAGCTCCGCACGGCGATGATCCGCTGCACGATACATATTGATGATGTCCTGATTATCCGACAGCGTGTAGTTCAGGTGGTCAAACAGTTTTTCCAGGCTCTCAAGGGAATTGATCTTGCGAAATTTTAATAAATAGTCCTGAACTGTCATATTAATAAGTTTCCATATAAAAGTGAGTCATACCCGTTAAGGTAATTCGTTTGAATAATAAACGGATTAATAAAGACGTAAACTGCCCACTCAGGTAACGCGACTAAATTAGGAGTTTTCTTTGCGAAAGATTCAGGCATCTGATGATGCCTGGAAGAGAAGGTTAACCGTGTTCACCAGGAGTGGCAATAAGTAACTGACATATTATGTCACTCTTTATTACCGTAACCGGTTACTTAGGTTGGGCGACAGTGACAGGCTCCGGCGGTTGGTAGTTATCGATGTGGCTGGCAACGCCAAGCAAAATGACCGATACCCCAAGAACAATCCATCCCGCTAATTCAATGATTCGATTAATAATTGACGTCATAATTCGTGATTGTAATTTATCCATAAATACCGGTTGCAAATGTTACAGCGCCAGGGGGGAGACAGCAAGTGCTTTGGGAACGGTTCCCTTAAGCACAATCAGCGGGTTAACCCCATATAACAAAAACAAGCGGAGCAGGATGCTATTTTAAGTCATATGGCACATGCTTAATCTGTCATGAGGCCGGGTTAGCCAGTGTGAAATAAGAACATCACAGGAGAGGGCAACACTATGAGTGATAGCATCCGTGTCGGGCTTATTGGTTACGGGTATGCGAGCAAAACATTCCATGCGCCGTTAATTGCCGGTACGCCGGGAATGGCGCTGGCGGCGGTGTCGAGCAGCGATGCCACCAAGGTGCATGCCGACTGGCCCACCGTTCCGGTTGTCTCTGAGCCTAAGCACCTTTTCAATGATCCGAATATCGATTTAATTGTGATCCCCACGCCGAACGACACCCATTTCCCGCTGGCGAAGGCGGCGCTGGAAGCCGGTAAGCATGTCGTCGTCGATAAACCCTTTACCGTGACGTTGTCTCAGGCACGCGAGCTGGACGCGCTGGCGAAAAGCCTTGGCAGACTGCTGTCGGTGTTTCATAACCGCCGCTGGGACAGCGATTTTCTCACGGTAAAAGCGCTGCTCAGCGAGGGAACGCTCGGGGAGATAACCTTCTTTGAATCGCACTTTGATCGTTTCCGGCCGCAGGTGCGAAATCGCTGGCGTGAGCAAGCCGGGCCAGGCAGCGGCATCTGGTACGATTTAGCCCCACACCTGCTCGACCAGGCCGTGAATCTGTTTGGCCTGCCGGTGAGTATGACGGTTGATCTGGCCCAGCTCAGACCCGGCGCGCAAACGACCGATTATTTTCATGCCATCCTGAGCTACCCGCAACGGCGGATAGTGCTGCACGGAACGATGGTTGCGGCTGCGGAATCTGCGCGTTATATCATCCATGGTACGCGGGGGAGCTACGTGAAATTTGGTCTGGATCCGCAGGAAGACAGGCTGAAAAACGGCGAGCGTTTGCCTCAGGAAGACTGGGGATATGATATGCGAGACGGGGTGGTGACTAAAGTGGAGGGGGAGACGCTGGTGGAAGAAACCTTGCTGACGAGCCCGGGGAACTACCCGGCATATTATGCGGCCGTGCGTGATGCGCTGAACGGCACGGGGGAAAACCCGGTACCAGCCAGTCAGGCGATTCAGATTATGGAGTTGATCGAACTGGGCATTGAATCTGCCAAACATCGCGCCACGCTCTGTCTGGCATAAGTGTTGTTGGCCGGGTAGGGCGTAGCCGCCACCCGGCAAAGGGGTTACGCGTTTGCCACCTTATCCCGAAGCGCCTGCCTCTCTTCCGGCGTGAGGAAGGCCATCTCCAGCCCATTAATCTGCGCCTGGCGGATCTGTTCGCGGCTCAGGCCCGCCTGCGGTGCGGCGACAGTATACTCGTGGATAATGTCCACGCCCTGTACCGCCGGGTCATCGGTATTCAGCGAGGCCAGCACGCCGTGCTCAAGGAAGGTTTTCAGCGGGTGCTTATCCAGCGCGGGCACGGTGCTGGTCTGAATATTGGAGGTTAGGCAGGATTCGATCCCGATACGTTGCTCGGCCAGGAAGTCCATCAGGGCGCGATCTTCCACCGCTTTTACACCGTGACCGATACGCTCGGCACCCAGTTCACGGATGGCCTGCCAGATGCTCTCCGGCCCCGCCGCTTCACCGGCGTGAACGGTTACATGCCAGCCGGCATCACGTGCGCGATTGAAATGTGAAAGGAACAGGCTGCCCGGGAAGCCCAGTTCATCCCCGGCCAGGTCGACGGCGGTGATCGCGTCACGATGCGCCAGCAGCGCTTCCAGTTCCTGCAGACAGGCCGCTTCGCCGAAGGTACGGCTCATGATGCCAATCAAACGGGCCTGCACATCGAAGGCTTTGCACCCTTCACGGACACCTTCAATAACGGCTTCAACCACGCCTGCAACGGGCAGGCTGTGGGTCATCGCCATATAGCCTGGCGAAAAGCGCAGTTCGACGTAATGCAGGCCGTTACGGGCGGCATCTTCGATGTTCTCAAAAGCGACACGGCGACAGGCATCCAGTGAGGCCAGCATCTTAACGCCCCAGTCGAGTTTGCTCAAAAAACTGACCAGATCCGGTTCATTAGAGGTGACCTGAACGTGCGGGATCAGGGTTTCAAGCGATTGAGCAGGGAGCGTTAAATTGTACTGGCGGCCAAGATCGAGGATGGTTTGGGCACGAATGTTACCGTCAAGGTGACGATGAATATCTGTTAAAGGCAGGCGTGTATCAATCATGGTCGCACTCTTTTCTGGTTAAAGTGCGCCACATTATAAAAACAAAACGAGGTAAAAAGCTATTTGCGCAAGGGAATATTCCGTTGCGCAAACAAACTACAGGAGCGTGTTGATACCCGCAATCAGCCGCTGCACCCCTTGTTCCAGCTTGCTGCGCGGGCAGCCGGCATTCAGGCGGATAAAACCGATGCCTTCGTTTCCATAGGTATATCCCGGCATGATGGCGACTTTTTGCTGCTCAATCAGTACGTTTTGCAGGGCGCGATCGTCAATATTTAACGGGCGCAGGTCAATCCAGGCGAGATAGGTCGCCTCGGGTGGCGTCCAGTTTAGTACCGGAAAAGCGCTGTTCATTTCACGTGCGATAAATTTCAGGTTCTCTTCCAGATAGTCGCGCAGCGCGGCAAGCCACGGCTCACCCTGCTGATAGGCGGCAATATGCGCCGTCAGTGCCAGCACGGAGGGAGAGGAGAGGCCGTCACGGCCTTTTAGCGCGCTCAGATACGCATTACGGCTCTCCTCATCGCCTATTAACCCATATGCGCCGGTCAGTGCCGGGATATTAAAGCTCTTGGAGCCTGAGGTCAGCAGTGCCCATTTACCGCGCGCGACCCTGTTCCATGGCGTGTGGCGATGTTCTCCCCATACCATGTCCATATGAATTTCATCGCTTATCACCGCCACGTCATAGCGCGCGCACAGTTCAGCCATCTGCGCCAGCTCCTCCTGCGTCCAGACCTTGCCGGTCGGGTTTTGCGGGCTGCACAGCAGCAATATTTTGTTTTCCGGTTTCGCCAGGGCGGCCTCAAGCGCGGCCATATTTCCCTGCCAGCCCGTCGCCTGTTTCTCCATCGCCACTGGCACTACGTGGCGCGCATTGCCTTCAATGGCTTTATAAAACGCATCATAAGCCGGGGTATGCACCACCACACCGTCTCCCGACATCGACCACAGGCGAATCAGCTCAGAGACCATATAGATCACGGAAGGGCCATAAACAACGGTTTCAGTATCAATCCGGCTATTAAAACGTTGCTGGAACCAGTGCGTCACCGCGGCCAGGAATTCTTCGTTTTTCCAGCGGCTGTAGCCAAACACGCGGTGATCAATACGTTGATGTAGCGCATCGATAATGCAGGGGGCGGTGGCGAAATCCATATCAGAGATCGTAAAGGGCAGCAGGTCGGCGGCACCAAAACGGTCGGCAACATAATCCCACTGTGTACACCAGGTGCCGTGGCGATCGACAACGGTCGAGAAATCAAACATGACGTATGTCCTTAAAGTAAAACCCCCTCTGCGTGAGGGGGTGAGGCATCAGGCTTCGACTGTGCGCATCAGGGTGGCCAGCTCATCTTTGACCGACTGCACCTGCGGGCCGATAACCACCTGCAAATTGTGCTGATTCAACTGTACCACGCCGATTGCCCGGTTGGCTTTCAGGGCATTGGTATCCACTTTCGACATATCCGCCACCGACAGACGCAGACGGGTAATGCAGTTATCCAGAGAGGTAATGTTATCCGCACCGCCCAGCGCCGCCAGAATGGCCGGCGTGTTATAACCCGATTTACCCACTGTACCGGCAACGGCCTGTTCCACGCTGGTGGCGGTTTCGGCATCGCGGCCAGGCGTTTTCAGGTTAAAGCGGGTAATGGCGAAGCGGAAGATACCGTAGTACACCACGAACCAGATCGCCGCCACGACCGGTACCAGATACCACTTGGTGGACAAACCATGCAGGATGCCGAACACCACGAAATCAATTACGTTGCCGTCGGTGTTCACTGAAGTGCGATAGGTATGATCAATGTTTTATGATCTACCTTGTGAACAATCAGACTATTGCAATGTTGTAAACTACAGATACACCCTCAACTGTGTATGCCGGAAGGAAGCCAAATACAAGATTGCAAATCCTTTTGAATTCTCCTGTTATTACCAACAAGCCACACAATCATTATTCCTCTTTCATTGATGAACGATAATTGTTGCCATCCAGTATGATTTTTGAGATGATAGGGGGTTATATAAATATATTCGTAAGCTTTGTTCCGTAGTATTTTCCCCCTCGAAAACATCCCCAACGTCAGATACAAGGCGGCTTTGCGCTATCGCAAATGCCCTCGTTTTACCGTGGTTTTAGGTAGTAACTATAGCTATGTGGGAGGTGTGGTCTCTTTCCGAGTACAAAAAGGTTAATTTAACAATGATGCAACAATCACAAACCCTGTTCGAATCGTCGATTTTATCGACAACAAATTTTCGTACCGTCTACCATGAACACGGACGTTACAAAACCATTAATGGCAACTCCTTTGTTCATGATGGTCATGAATACCGGATTAACACAAGAATCGGCTCTGGTGTTCGTCATGACATACTTATGTCAACAATCAACGAACTGAACGCAATCCTGAAGCTCTACAGTCGAGTGTTCCTGACCCGTTTTGATCTCCACCTCCCTGAGTTCACTTCTGTTGAAGCAGGTAACAAATACATACGCAACCTGTTCAAACGATTACGTGACCGCCTGGAGTCTGGAAACAACGGGTTATCAGAACCTATCATTGATTTTGCTTACGGTTGGGTTTGCGAACAGGAAAAGGCTTCACAACCCCATTACCATTGCTGGATTGCACTTCCACATCGTTCGGTAAGATGGTTTGGAACGCCAGAAAGAGGGATCGCTGGTATTATTACGGAAATCTGGATGAAACTGACAGGTGGTAAAGCAACGCTGGTAAACTTGTCTAAAGCCACTAAAGACTATCCCGATCACTACGTCATTCATCGTGAACATCCTTCATCACTCGAAGGTCCGGTATTCTGGCTTTCTTACCTGGCAAAAGAACGCGGTAAAGCGCAAACAGGGAAGGGAACGCGCATGTACTCAACATCAAAATTGAGTAGCAAAGTACTGAATTCGTAAATATCGCACAGGAAGCCCGTAGCACGTTTTTCTTTCGAATGCATGCAATCGCATTACCCATATCATAAAAGTCGCTTACAGCCTCGCTCAGAGCGTTTTAAGGCATGATTTGTAACTGGTTAACTTTATGCTTCGGTCAGATGCTTGATAGTTCAACTATAGTTGCTATGCTGATAGATTCATACATCACTTCAAAATTCCTCGCGAAGCGAGGGACACGAACGAAGTGAGTGTCTGTGTACGATGTACTGTTTATAATATTTATATTTTATATATAGAGAAAACAGTACATTTCCGTATATTTTTTAACCAGCATTAACTATCCGTCTTCGCTTCGCTTGACGGAACTCGCTTCGCTCGTAATTCAGGATATAACTTCAGCGTTTGAAACGATTTTCGCAACCCTTAGAACGTTTTGTTCAATGTTCATTGTCCGGTCAGAATCGAAGATAAAATATTAGATTTGGCCTGACACAGCTTTGGCACAGAGCAGACCTTCACCTCCGTCAAGTGCCAACAGCGAGCTTCGCTGAAATTAGTTTTTACTGACCAAATTCAGATTGAACAAATTTTAATGTTTGCTCATGCCGCAATTTACAGACGACATTTTGGTTCGCGAAGATGCCAGAAAATGTTTTCGCCTGCTCTCTCGGAAGAGACTTGATCCAACGAACACCAACAACCCATTCTGAAAGTTCTTCATTGTCAGAGTTTGCGTTTGGGTGTTCCGCTTTCAATCCTGCGGAGAGTAAAGGAACATTTGAATCAGTTACGAAATCGCGAATCATGACTGCTGGTTTGGTCACTTCCCCAAAGCCGACGTAACCGCATCCTTTCATGTAAGCATAAATTTTGTCACCGACTGCAAGACGATTAAGTGCAGATGAGTACACCTTCCCTTGACCTGCGCTAATAAAGCCAAATTGTCTGTTATCGTCCCAGGTTCGATACTTGCATTCGCCCACATTCACGAACCAACTACCAGTCCAATCTTCTTGAGTGGAAGCAATTGCTCTATGCTTAATTTCTCTTCGTTCAATATAATCTTTAGCTTCCGGCAACGGAATAATTGTTTCCGGTTTGATAAATAGCTCACCATCAGAATCGACAAATGGTGCAAGCCGAGTGCACTGAATATCTATGCCATATTCTCGCAGCCATAATACAGCGGAGATGACTTCAGAGTTGAATTCTTTTGAGACCAAAATAATGTGCTGTTTCTCGTTAAGTAGCTCAATATCAGCATCAATGAATTCCTCGATTTTTTTTGCTGCATCAAATTCAGACTCCTTTAAATAGGCTGCGTAAAGTTTAAAAATCTCATCGGGGAAGAGTTTTGAGCAATACGATGCATACTTTATTGCCTGCCATTCAACAGACGAGCCAGAATCATCCCGTTTTAACTCAACTATAACAAGTGCAGCCGATTTATTTACGCAAAGTAAATCGAGGCGCTTGCCTGATGCAAGAACAACCTCTTTACCAATGACAAGTAGATCATTACCCAAAATAGCAGGGCTTTTTTCGATCCACTCCTGAATATCGAAACGTTCTCTCAACCCAAGTTCGGAAAAATTTGTTGGTTTTAATTTTATTAGTGTCTTATTTATTGTATCAACACGAAACATTGGTCCTACCTCCTTTTAAACAGTTCCTATAAATTTACATGCTATATTCAGCGGCATACTCACACTATCATGAACAAAAGATAGTATGCAATGTCCGCACCTCCTTTAGTGTGGACGGTCAGATCCGAGTGCATTCTTACGATATAATACAAATATAATTAGCTTAATAACTCTTTCTTGATTCGGTAAAAGGTGGCGCGGCTGATATCTGCTGCCTTCATGATGTGGGCTGGTTTAACGTTCTGCGCCAGCATTTCGCGAACAGTTTCACGGGCTTCCATATCTTTTTCTTTCCCCGTATACAAACCTGCCAGTTTTGCTCTTGCGATACCCTGTGCCTGGCGTTTACGTCGGGTTTCATAATCTTGTCGCGCCATTGTCGCAAGAATATCGATCAGCATTGCATTGACTGCCCGAAGAATGCCGCTGGTAAGGTCGTTACCGGACATTTCAACCATCTGCCAACTGGTCGGTAAGTCCATCGAAACAATAACCAGTCCTTTACTGTTCAGCGTAGCTTTGAGTTCAGCCCATTCTTCATGTTGAAGACGACTGAGACGATCAATCGCTTCAATTAGAAGCAAGTCGCCAGGCTGTGCTTCCGCAAGTAGGCGCATCAGTTCCATACGTTCCAGCTTCGCACCACTTGCATTCTCAATGTATTCTCCGGCTACTTGCCAGTTTTTGCTTTGCGCAAATTCGCGCAGGCTAACTAATGCACGATCAGCATGTTGGCCTTCGGTAGATGCACGGCAATAGATACGGACATTCATTATGCATTCTCTTCTGAGTATTAAATGGATATCCATATGATACAGTGCGTGTTTATGTTGTCAATAGAGTCAAATTAAACCCTATTGATACTTTGTATCATGGTCTTTATCAGGTATACCCGAATGAGACGATAAAAAGGAGGAAAACATCTGCGATTTTGCAAGGAAGGGGATACCCTCTTAACATTAAAATGGTAAACCACTTTACTAGTGTCGGTATTGGTTTGGTTAGCACCAAGTTGTTCTGAGAAAACTTTCATTGTCTGTGCGGTTTCATTGAAGAAAGATTTCAACAGCCGGCAGATTTATGTTAAGCACTGTTTAAATGCCCAGTAATAAAGTTTACATCTGGGTTAAATGAGTGATAGGATGTCACTAATAAGACCCTATGGAGGCGTTATGTCTGAATTTGAATTACTGGCGCAGGATCTGCTTGAAAAAGTGGAAATAGAAGAAAAGCAGCGACAGGAAAATGACAGAAAACTAATTGAGCAGGTATTGGAAATCTATGATCAGAAGTATGTTGCAGAGCTCTTAAGAAAAGTTGGTAAAAACGAATGGAGCCGGGAGACACTTAACCGCTGGATCAATGATAAATGCTCCCCCAGGTCACTGATTTCAGCCGAGGAGGCGCTTCTTCGAAAAATGCTTCCGGAACCACCAGCAAATCATCCAGAGTACGCGTTTCGTTTCGTTGACCTGTTTGCCGGGATTGGCGGAATTCGTAAGGGATTTGAAGCGATCGGGGGCCAGTGTGTCTTTACAAGCGAATGGAATAAACAAGCGGTACGCACCTATAAAGCTAACTGGTTTAATGACGAGCAAGCGCATACATTTAATCTCGATATCCGAGAAGTCACCCTTAGTGACAAGCCTGAGGTATCAGAGACAGATGCTTATGCTTATATCGACGAACATGTTCCAGACCATGATGTGCTTTTGGCTGGCTTCCCCTGCCAGCCATTTAGCCTTGCGGGAGTGAGTAAGAAAAATTCGCTGGGTCGCGCGCATGGTTTTGAGTGTGAAGCACAAGGAACTCTTTTCTTTGATGTGGCACGTATTATCCGGGCAAAAAAACCAGCCATTTTTGTGCTTGAGAACGTCAAAAACCTGAAAAGCCATGACAAAGGTAATACTTTTAAGGTCATCATGGAGACACTTGACGAGTTGGGCTATGAAGTTGCCGATGCGAATGAGATGGGGAAAAGCGATCCTAAAGTCATCGATGGTAAGCATTTTCTTCCTCAGCATCGTGAACGTATCGTTCTGGTGGGTTTCCGTCGCGACCTGAATATTCACAATGGCTTCACCCTTCGCGACGTCAGTCGATTTTATCCCGAACGACGTCCAGCATTTGGTGAGCTACTGGAACCAGTGGTTGATAGCAAATATATACTGACGCCTAAACTCTGGGAGTACCTTTACAACTATGCTAAAAAGCATGCCGCTAAGGGGAACGGTTTTGGTTTTGGTCTCGTTAACCCTGAAGATAAAGAAAGCGTGGCCCGCACACTTTCAGCCCGTTATCATAAAGATGGCTCCGAGATTCTGATAGACCGTGGCTGGGATATGGCTGCAGGTGAAGTCGATTTTGCGAATCCTGAAAACCAAGCTCGCCGCCCACGTAGACTGACCCCCCGCGAGTGCGCACGCCTCATGGGCTTTGAAACGCCAGACGGCAAGCCTTTCCGGATTCCGGTTTCTGACACTCAGTCATATCGTCAGTTCGGTAACTCCGTTGTGGTCCCTGTCTTTGAAGCAGTAGCCAGACTACTGGAGCCTTACATTCTCAAGGCTGTTTCTGCCAAGCCTGATTAGGCATAACTGAAACTCCCGGCTTTCACATGCCGGGGGTTTCTTATGGCAGTTCTGCGTAGAGCCCTGTAAGTTCAGCGATAAAAGCCCCTAGCGTCATTAGTTCACCTCTCACCGCTTCCGGATATTTCCTGTGTAATGATGATGGTACAACCAGTTTTACCCCAGCATCCTTCATTTCTTTATGCTGAGTCTGAGAAACGCCTTCCTGTAGTGTGAAAAGATGTATCTCTCTGATTTTGTCCGCCTCGTTTAATATCTGACGCCAGCGGTCTTTACATGTTGTCTTCACGGCTAACATACGAAGATTTTCTTCGGGGTATCCAATATCGTGG